>JAFYIM010000202.1 GCA_017538635.1 bacterium | reverse complement strand
CCGGCGCGGCGCAGATGGACGGCGCGATCCTGGACGTGTCTGCTCCCGACGGCCCGATGCCCCAGACCCGTGAGCACATCCTGCTTGCCCGTCAGGTCGGCGTCCCCGCCATCGTCGTTTTCTTAAACAAAGTTGACCTGGTCGACGACCCCGAGCTTCTCGAACTCGTCGAAATGGAACTCAGAGAGCTCCTGACCAAGTACGACTTCCCGGGCGATGAGATCCCCATCATCCGTGGTTCCGCTTTGAAGGCCATTGAAGGCGATCCGAAGTACGTCCAGAGCATCATGGACCTCGTGCACGCCCTCGACACCTATATTCCTGAGCCGCAGCGTCTGACCGACAAGCCGTTCCTGATGGCTGTCGAGGACGTCTTTAGCATTTCCGGCCGCGGCACCGTGGCCACCGGCCGTATCGAGCAGGGCGTCATCCATGTTGGTGACGAAGTTGAGATTCTCGGTCTCCGCGAGACCCAGAAATCCACCTGCACGGGCGTTGAAATGTTCCGTAAGCAGCTCGAAGAAGGCCAGGCTGGCGACAACGTCGGTCTGCTTCTCCGCGGCATTGACAAGGACGCCATTATGCGCGGCCAGGTCGTTGCTAAGCCCGGTTCCATTCACCCCCACACCAAGTTCGTCGGTGAAGTGTACATTCTGACCAAGGAAGAGGGTGGACGTCATACCCCGTTCTTCAAAGGCTATCGTCCGCAGTTCTACTTCCGCACGACTGACGTGACCGGTTCCATCGAGCTCCCCGAGGGCGTTGAGATGGTCATGCCTGGCGACCACGTGACGATCAATGTCGAACTGATCACCCCGATCGCCATGGAGAAAGGTCTTAAGTTCGCTATCCGCGAAGGCGGCCACACCGTCGGTTCCGGTCAGGTTACCGAGATCAAAGAATAATTAGTAATTAGGAAATAATAATGTCTGACGAACAGCGCATTAGGATCAAACTGCGCGCGTATGACCATCGCGTGCTTGACGCTTCCACGCAGGATATCGTCGAGACGGCAAAGAGTACCGGGGCCCTCGTTACGGGCCCCATACCCCTGCCGACGCAGATTGAAAAATACACCGTGAACCGCAGCCCGCACGTCGATAAGAAGAGCCGCGAACAGTTCGAACAGAGGACTCACAACCGCCTCATCGACATCGTGTGCCCGACTGCCAAGACAGTTGACGGCTTGAAAAAGCTGAATCTGCCTGCCGGTGTTGACATCCAGATCAAGGTGCTCTAATTAGGGCGCTCTCATTTGAAGAAGTAATAATAGAGGAAAAGCAATGCTGCTTGGAAGAAAGATAGGAATGACGCAGGTCTACCGCGAAGACGGCACGGCGGTCGCCGTGACGGTCGTTCAGGCCGGCCCTTGCGTCGTGTTACAGAAGAAGCCCGCCGAAAAGAACGGCGGCGTGAACGCAGTGCAGCTTGGATTTGAACCGATAAAGGATAAAGCCGCGAAGAAGCCCCAGCTCGGCCACGCCAAGAAGGCCGGTCAGGCTCAGGCTTATCGCTTCTGCCGCGATATGCGCGTGGAAAACCTGGACGACTACGAAGTCGGCCAGACCATCGGCGTCGAGCAGTTCACGGTCGGCCAGACGGTCGACGTGATCGGCACCAGCCGCGGTATGGGCTACCAGGGCGTCATCAAGCGCCACCATCATCATGGCGGCGGCGACGCTCACGGCTCCATGTTCCACCGTTCCACCGGCGGTATCAGCTCAAGCGCGTATCCTTCACGTGTTTTCAAACTGCGCGGCATGCCCGGTCAGATGGGCAATGAGCGCGTCACTGTCCAGAGCCTGACGGTTGAGACGATCGATGCCAATGAGAATCTGATCGCCATCCGCGGCGCTGTTCCGGGCCCCAAGACCGGTCTCGTGATCGTCCGCCCGGGCGTTAAAGCCAAGGTTCAGAAATAAAAAGGAACTATAATAAATGGCATCATTAACAAAGATTAACTTTGCGGGCGAGAAGACGGGCACTGTGGAAGTCTCTGAAGCTTTCATGACCTTCCCTTACAATCCCGAACTCACGCATGACTGTGTGGTCGCTCAGCTGGCCAACAAGCGTCAGGGCAACGCCTCTACGCTGACCAAGTCTGAAGTGAACCTCACGAAGAAGAAACCTTTCCGTCAGAAAGGCACCGGCAACGCCCGCGCCGGTTATTTCGCTTCCCCTGTGAGGCGCGGCGGCGGTATCGCCCACGGCCCTCATCCCAGAAGCTATGAACTGAAGATAAACAAGAAGCAGCGCCGCATCGCCCTTTACGGCACTTTGGCCCAGATGATGCGCGACGGCTCCGTTAGCGTGATCGCCGACTGGAATATGGAGAAGCCCCAGACGAAAGTCATGGCCGGCCTCAAGAAAGCCCTCGAGTCCCGCAAACTGATGCTGGTTGGCCTGCCCGGCGACGAAAACGCCTGCCTGTCCACCCGCAACATCGAGAACGCGCTCTTCGTCATCACCGACCGGGTGAACGTTTTTGATCTCGTGAACGCCACTGAGGTGGTCCTCTCCGAGGCCGCCTGCAAAGTCCTGGAAGAGCGTTTCCTGGCCAGCCAGAATATTAAGGAGGCCTAATGAAGAATCCCTCTGAAATAATCAAGAGCCAGATCATCTCGGAAAAGGGGACTTTCCTCGCCGAGACCGCGAACCAGTACATCTTCAAAGTGGCTGCCGACGCCAACAAGATCGAGGTCAAGGCCGCCGTTGAGGCGCTTTACCAGGTCAAAGTAGAGGAAGTGCAGATCTTAAACCGAGTCGGCAAAGAACGCCGCCGCGGCCTCAAGATCGGATACGTTCCCGGATACCGCCGCGCCATCGTGCGCCTCGCTTCCGGCAATTCCATCAGCTTGACGTAAAAATTGGCTTCACAGTTTAGGAACTAAATTAGAATTATGGCAATCAAAAAATACAAACCCACAACCCCCTCAAGGCGCCACATGTCCAACATCTCGCGCGAGGACCTCTACAAAGAGGGACCCGAGCAGAGCTTGGTGGTCAAACTTAAAAGCCATGCGGGTCGTGACGCCTACGGTCACGTCTCTATGAGACACCAGGGCGGTCACCACAAACGCTTGTATCGTCTGATCGACTTCAAGCGCGACAAAGACGGCATCCCCGGCACCGTCGCGCGCATCGAATACGATCCTTATCGTACGGCTCACATCGCCCTCATCAACTATAAGGACGGCGAAAAGCGTTACATCATTGCCCCGGAAGGCATCGCGGTCGGCAACACGATCATGTCCGGCGACGAATGCGAATTCAACGTCGGCAACACCATGCCGCTTTCCCGCATTCCTTTGGGCACCCAGATCCACAATATCGAACTGATCCCCGGTCAGGGCGGAAAATTGGTGCGCAGCGCCGGCTGTTTCGCGACCCTGATGGCGAAGGAAGGCAAGTTCGCTCACGTTCGTATGGGCAGCGGCGAAGTCCGCCTGATCCCCCTGGAAGCGCGCGCCACTATCGGCGTGGTCGGCAACAGAGACCATGAGAAAGTCTCTCTTGGTAAGGCCGGCCGTTCCCGCTGGCGCGGCATCAGGCCGAGCGTACGAGGCGTTGCCATGAACCCCATAGACCACCCGATGGGCGGCGGCGAAGGCCGCGCCAGTGGCGGTCATCCGACTACGCCCTGGGGCAAGAGGAGTTTGGGACGCAAGACCAGAACGCGCTCCAAGAGAAGCGATTACATTATAAAACGACGGACGAAAGGCTATGGCTCGATCAATTAAAAAAGGACCTTATGTCGAAGACAAACTGCTGGTCAAGATCCAGCGTTTGACCGAGAGCGGCGAACACAGACCTATAAAGACCTGGTCCCGCCGTTCGATGGTAACCCCGGAATTCGTGGGACACACATTCCTGGTCCACGATGGCAGAAAGCATGTGTCAGTCTTCATTACGGAGAACATGGTGGGTCACAAGCTCGGCGAATTCGCGCCGACTCGCACTTTCCGCCAGCACAGCGGCAGCAAGGGTAAGAAGCCCGGTGAATAATACCGAAATTAGTTAAAGAAGGAAAATAGACACATGGAAGCGAAAGCAACTGCTAAGACGGTGAGAATATCACCAACCAAGGCGCGCCTGGTCACTAACCTGATCTCCAAAAAGGCCGTTCCTGAGGCTCTCCGCATCCTTGACGCTACGCCGAAAAAGGCTAGCCGTCTCGTGGTGAAGGTCCTCAAGTCCGCCGTGGCCAACGCCGGCGCCTCTATTCTGCCTGAAGACCTCGTCGTGAAATCCGCGACGGTCGACGGCGGACCGACCATGAAACGTTTTCGTCCGGCCTCCAGAGGCCGTGCGAACAGGATCATCAAACGCACTAGCCACATCACCGTGACGGTGACGGACGAGCGCTAAAAATCTAAGAAAACCGGTCCTTGATTTCCAGGGGCCATAATGGTATAATCTCTGTCACTATTCGGTAATAAATACCGCAAAAACAGAGAGAACCGGAGTTAAATCCAGTGGGACAAAAAGTAAATCCGATAGGTCTGCGAATCGCCCTGAACCGCGACTGGCAGTCGAAGTGGTACGCGCCAAGTAAAGAGTTTGGCGCCATGCTGATAGAGGATCTGAAGATCCGCGATTTCGTCAAGCGTAAACTCTACGCTTCGGGCGTTGCTCACGTTAAGATCGAGCGCGTCACCGACCGTATCCGCGTGACCGTCTTTACGGCCCGTCCGGGTCTGGTCATTGGCACCAAAGGCGGCGATATCAACAAGCTGCGCGATGAACTGAAGCAGTTCACCAAGCGCGACATCTACATCGAGATCGAAGAGATCAAGCGCCCGGAGCTGGAAGCCCAGCTCGTGGCGGAAGGCGTCGCCCAGCAGCTTGAAAAGCGCGCCTCCTACAAGCGCGTTTTGAAACGCAGCTCTCAGCTCGCTATGGATATGGGCGCCCTCGGCATCCGTATCGTGGTCAGCGGCCGTCTTGGCGGCGCTGAGATCGCCCGCACCGAATCCATCAGAGTCGGCAAAGTTCCTCTTCACACCCTGAGAGCGGACATCGACTTCGGTTTCGCCGAAGCCCGCACGACCTACGGCGCCATCGGCTGCAAAGTCTGGATCTCCCGCAACGACAAAGCTCTGGAAGAGAAGGCGGAGCGCCGCCCCTCTAAGCCGAGCCGTCCCCGCGGTCCGAGAGCTCCCCGCGCCCCTCAGGCCAAGTAACAGAGAATAATTTGAGAAGGAAGATAGATTATGGCTCTACAACCGAAAAGAGTTAAGTTCAGAAAGCAGCAGCGCATGTCGCGCGCCGGTCTCGCCAAGGGCGGAACGGAAGTCGCTTTCGGTGAATTCGGCCTTCAGGCCCTGGACAGAGGCTGGGTCACAGCCATCCAGATCGAGGCGGCCCGTGTCGCCATCACCCGTCACATGAAGAGACGCGGCAAAGTCTGGATCCGCTCGTTCCCCGACAAACCCTACAGCAAGAAACCCGCTGAGACCCGTCAGGGCAAAGGCAAAGGCGCCACCGAAGGTTGGGTCGCCGTCGTCCGTCCGGGCAAGGTCATGTTCGAGATCGAAGGCGTTACGGAAGCCGTCGCCAAAGAGGCTCTCTGCCTGGCCGCCGCTAAACTCTCCATCCGCACTCGCTTTGTCGCGAGGCATGTAATCTAAGGAGACAACCGATGAAGAAAGCTAACGAGATCCGCAATCTGGAAGTGGACCAGCTGGAGAAGGAACTCTCCCGTCTGCAGAAGGAAAGCTTCGAGCTTCGCAATAAGAAAGCCATTAAGCAGCTGACGACCACCCACGAACTGAAGCAGAATCGCCGCGCGATCGCCCAGGTCAAGACCGTCATCACTGAAAAGAATAAAAAGTCGCAGTAACGACATAAATCGGAAACCAGATAATGGAAAACAAAATTGATAGCAGCAGAAAGATCCGCCAGGGCGTGGTGATCAGCGATAAGGGAGACAAATCCCTCGTGGTGCGCGTCGAACGCCGTGCTCCGCACGTTTTGTACAGCAAGATGGTGCGTCTGGTCAAGAAGTACTACGTTCATGATGAAAAGAATGAAGCTCGCTTAGGCGACACCGTCAAGATAGAAGAGTGCCGTCCTATCAGCAAAACCAAACGTTGGCGTCTCCTTGAGATCGTCGAACGCGCCACTCTGAACGCTGGCGAGCAGGAGTAAGGAGTTAGAATATGATTCAGCAACAAACCAGATTGGTCGTCGCCGACAATACGGGCGCCCGCGAAGTCATGTGCATCCGAGTCCTCGGCGGTACTAAGCGTCATTACGCTCAGGTGGGCGACATCATCGTCTGCTCCGTCAAGGCCGCCGACCCCAACAGCCCCGTCAAGAAAGGCGAAGTGGTGAAAGGCGTCATCGTCCGCACCAAGAACATCATCAAACGCAAAGACGGCTCTAAGCTTCGTTTCGACAACAACGCTCTCGTCATCCTCGCCAAGGATAAAGATCCGAAGGGCACCCGTATCTTCGGGCCCGTGGCCAGAGAGCTCAGAGAAAAGAAGTTTACGAAGATCGTTTCTTTAGCCCCGGAAGTTGTGTAAGGAAGGTAATCTTATGGGTATCAAAAAAGGTGACATCGTCAAAGTTATCTCCGGCAACGGCAAAGGCAAGGAAGGCAAAGTCCTCAGCGTCAAGAATGCCGGCTGCGATAACTGCACCGTGAAGGTGGAAGGCGTGAAGCTCCAGAAGCGCCACGTCAAGGCCCGCAGCGAAGCCCAGAAGGGCGGCATCGTCGACAAAGAGGCTCCCATCCACATCTCGAACGTGAAGCTCGTGAGCTCCGGCTCGAACGAATAAGCAAGGTAAGCATAAAGGAAAGATAAAAAATGTGCGCAAAAGCTAAGAAAGAAGCTCCGGAAGCCAAGGCTAGTGCCCCCGCCGAAAAAGTGACGCCGCGTTTCATGGCGCTCTACAACGACGAGATCAAAGCCAAGCTGTTCAAGGAACTCAAAAAGGAAAACGTCCACCTCGTCCCGAAACTCGAGAAGATCGTGGTGAGCATGGGCGTCGGCATCGCTACTGAAGACGCGGCCCACGTTCAGAACGCCGCCGCGGACCTGGCCATCATCACCGGCCAGAAGCCCGTCATCACCAAAGCCACGAAGTCCGTCTCCAACTTCAAGCTGAGAGAAGGCAACCAGGTCGGCTGCAAAGTCACCCTGCGCGGCGCCCGCATGTATGAGTTCTTAGAAAGGCTCATCTGCATCGCCCTGCCCCGAATCCGCGACTTCCGCGGCATCTCCGCCAAGGGCTTCGACGGCAACGGCAATTTCTCATTCGGTCTCAACGACCAGCTGGTCTTCCCGGAGATCAACCCCGACAAAGTGAAACGCCAGCAGGGTATGAATATTACGTTCGTCACCAGCACCAACTCCGACGCTGACTGCAAAGCCATGCTGAAGGAATTCGGTATGCCTTTCGTGAAAAACACTAACGCTAAATAAAGGTTCTCAAAGTGGCTAAAACATCATTGATACAGAAGCAGAAAAGGACCCCGAAGTTCAGTTGCAGAGGCTACAATCGCTGTCAGAGATGCGGCCGTCGTCGCGGGTATATGCGTAAGTTCCAGCTTTGCCGTATTTGTTTCCGCGAACTGGCGGGCAACGGCGCTATCCCCGGCGTGGTCAAGTCCAGCTGGTAATTTTTCTGAAAACAAGATAATTCAATATATCAGGAGTTAAGTATGGCAATGTCAGACCCGATCGGCGATCTTCTCGCGCGCATCAGAAACGCGTGCATGGCTAAGCATCGCAGCGTCGACGTCCCCGCTTCCAAGCTCAAAACCAGCATTCTGGAAGTTCTGAAGGCGGAAGGTTTCATCAGCGGTTATCAGCCGGTGGAGGATGCTCCTATCCCGACTCTCCGCGTCTATATCCGTTATTTCCGTCACGAACCGGTCATTCAGCATATCAAACGCGTCTCTAAGCCCGGTCTGCGCCGTTACGCGGCCGCTTCCGAAATGAAGCTGGTCAGAGGCGGCCTCGGTCTTATGATCGTCTCCACTCCGGAAGGCGTCATAACGAGCAAGGAAGCCAAGAAGCGCAATGTGGGCGGCGAGCTCTTAGTGGAAATCTGGTAATCAAAGCGGTGATCCGCGAAACCCAAATATAAAAAAAATGTCACGAATCGGTAAAAAAACAATTACGGTGCCCCAGGGCGTGACCGTGACGGCTGAAGAAAGCAAAGTCACCGTCAAAGGTCAGAAGGGCGAGGTGAGCATGGCGCTTCCTCAGGGCATTACCGTGACCGTTGACGGTTCCAATGTGAACGTCTCCAGAGAAGGCGAGGAACGCCATCTTTGCGAAATGCACGGCACGGTGCGCGCTACGCTTGTCAACATGATCTCCGGCGTCAAGGACGGTTACTCCAAGGGCCTCGAGATGGTCGGCGTCGGCTATCGCGCCGAAGTCAAGGCCAACAAGCTTTATCTCTACATCGGCTGGACGAAACCCGCCGAGGTCGAGATCCCGAAGGGAATAACCTGCGCGGTCGATCAGAACACCAAGATCAATCTCACCGGCATCTCTCTGGACCAGGTCGGCGTCATCGCCGCCAAGATCCGCAGCATCTGCCCACCCGAACCCTACGGCGGAAAGGGCATTCGCTACGCCGGCGAGAACATTCGCCGCAAAGCCGGCAAGTCCGTGGCTGGTAAGTAAGGATTGAAGAGGATAACGATATGAAATACACAGTTAAACGCAAAGATCTTACTCCGCGCAAGAGACGTCATCGCAGCATGCGTCAGAGAGTCGTCGGCACCGTCGAACGTCCCCGTCTGCATGTGAACTGCACCCTGCGCTACATCTACGCCCAGGTCATCGACGATTCCGAAGGCAAAGTTCTGGCCAGCGCCACCAGCGCCGGCAAGAATTACACCGCCGAGGGCAGCCGCTCCAACATCGCCGCCGCCAAAGAAGTCGGCAGGATGGTCGCGGAAGCCGCCAAAGCCAAAAACATCACCGCGGTGGTCTTCGACCGCGCCGGATTCAAGTATCACGGCAAAGTCAAAGCTCTGGCTGACGCCGCCCGCGAAGCCGGTTTGCAATTTTAAGTCAATATACGAGGAGTATTTTAAGTGGCAAGATTCAGAGAAGAGAAGTCCGCGGATACGTTCGAAATAGAGAACGTCATTAAAGTCAACCGCACTTCCAAGACCGTAAAAGGCGGTCGCCGCAATAGTTTCAGCGCCTTGGTCGTCGTGGGCGACGGCAAAGGGCACGTGGGTCTGGGATTCGGTAAAGCCAACGAGACTACCGACGCCATCAGCAAAGCTTACAATGACGGCCGCAAGAACATTGTGGAAGTCAAGCTTTACAACACGACCATTCCTTTCGCCGCCACTGGCAAGTTCAAAGCCGGCAAAGTCTTCCTTAAGCCCGCCACGACCGGTACCGGCGTCATCGCCGGCGGCGCGGTCCGCGCGGTCCTGGAAGCGGTCGGCGTGAAGGACATCCTTAGCAAGTCCATGGGCTCCAACAACCCCATCAACATGGCTAAGGCCACCCTCACGGCTTTGCAGATGATGACTACCACGGAAGAGGTCAAGGCCCGCCGCGGTTTGCGTGGAAAGAATAAGGAAAATGAAGCTCCGGAGACTCCGGCTGCTGAATAAGGAAATAGATTATGCAGATCAACGATTTAAAAGCTTTTCCGGGCGCCAAGCGCACGAATAAGAGAAGAGGCCAGGGCCAGGGTACCGGCAACGGCAAAACGGCCGGCCGCGGCAGCAAAGGTCAGAAAGCCCGTTCCGGCGGCGGCGTCCGCATCGGTTTCGAAGGCGGCCAGACCCCGATTTACCGCAGACTTCCCCGCAGGGGCTTCAACAACGCCAACTTCACCGTTTCTTACGAAGTGGTCAACGTTAGCGATCTGAACAGATTCCCGGCCGGTTCCACCGTGACCATCCAGGAACTCATCGCCATCGGCATCCTCCCCAAGAAGACCACCATCTTCAAAGTTCTCGCCAAAGGTGAGCTCAATGTCGCCGTGACGGTCGTCGCCGACAAGTGGAGCCCTGCCGCTGAAGAAAAGATCAAAGCGGCCGGCGGTTCCATCTCCAACGGAAAACAGGAATAATTCATAATTAAGCCCTTATAAGGACCATTATGTGGAAAGCGCTTAGTAACATGTTCAGCATCAAGGAACTCAGGGAGAGGATCATCTTCACCCTGCTTATGCTTGGTGTTTATCGTCTGGCAGGCAGCATCTGGGCTCCCGGCGTCGACGTTTCCAAAGTTAGCGAAATGTTCGCCGGCGTGAACAAGAACCTGTTCGACATGATGGATATGTTTACCGGCGGCGGTATCGGCAACATGACCATCATGGCTCTTGGTGTCATGCCTAACATCTCCGCCTCCATTATAATTCAGCTGGCCGCCAGCGTCGTTCCCTCTTTGGAGCGTCTCTCCAGGGAAGGCGAAGCCGGCCGCAATAAGATCAATCAGTACGTCCGTTACCTGACGGTCATCATCTGCGTTGTGCAGGGCGGCATTTTGGCCAGATCCCTGGTCCACAACGGCATCAACATGATATCCCCCGTGCTCTTCGTCCCGCTCTTCATCATCTGCCTTACGGCCGGCACCACCTTCCTTATGTGGCTCGGCGAGCAGATCACGCAGCGCGGCGTGGGCAACGGCATATCCCTTATCATCGCCGCCGGTATTCTTTGCCGCATGCCCTATGCTTTCAAGCGCCTTTGGCAGCTTCATTTCGCCCCGGGCTCTGACGGCAGCATCGCCATCGGCATCCTGATGATAGTTCTCTTCGTGGTCGTAGTCTATTCCGTTATTTTGGTCATCCAGGGCCAGCGCCGCATCCCGGTGCAGTACGCCCGCAGGGTGGCCGGCGGCGGCAAGACGGTCCCGGCCCACACTTCCTACATCCCGCTGCGCCTGAACCAGGCCAACGTCATCCCGATCATCTTCGCGGGCGCTCTCATGATCGTTCCGCAGGCTCTGGCCCAGATCGTTCCTGGCGATTGGTACACGGTCCGCAACATCGTCAATCAGTTTGCCACTCCCAGCAGCGCCGGGTATCTGATCGTTTACGCCGCTTTGGTCATCTTCTTCACGTATTTCTACACGGCCATTCAGTTCAACCCCGTGCAGATCGCCGATGACTTCAAGAAGAACGGTGCCTTCATTCCCGGTATCCGCCCCGGCAAACCGACCTCCGACTTCCTGGAAGCCAGTATGTTCCGCATCACCACCGCGGGCGCCATCTTCCTTGCCATCATCGCGGTCGTTCCGGCTCTTATCACCGGCAGACTGCATGTTGACTGGACGATCGCCAGCTTCATGGGCGGCACCGGTATCCTGATCGTGGTCGGCGTTGTTTTGGACACCATGCAGCAGATCGAAGCGCACCTTCTCATGCACCAGTATGACGGTTTCATGCAGAAGGGCCGCTTGAGAGGGAGATATTGATCTTTATGCGCGTCGTTTTGCTTGGACCTCCGGGAGCCGGGAAAGGCACCCACGCCGGCGTCGTGACCGAGACCTGCAAGATCCCGCACATCTCTACGGGTGACATGTTCAGATCGGCCATCAAGAACGGCACTCCTGTCGGACTGGAAGCCAAATCCTATATGGACAAAGGCGAACTGGTCCCCGACAGTGTGGTCTGCAAAATGGTGGAAGAAAGAATTTCTGAAGCCGATTGTTCCAATGGATTCCTTCTCGACGGATTCCCGAGAACGATGGCTCAGGCCAAAGCCCTCGACGCGGCTCTCGCCGCCAAAGGGCAGAAAATAGATCTTGTTATTAATCTGCAGTGCAGCGACGAAGTGGTTTTGGGCCGCCTGACGACCCGCCGCGTCTGCCGCACCTGCGGTGCGATATACAACGTCAACTCTAAGCCGCCCAAAGTTGAGGGCGTCTGCGACGTTGACGGCGGTGAAGTCTATCAGCGCAGTGACGACACTGTGGAGACTATCACCAACCGTTTGAGCGTGTACAAAGCCCAGACGGCAGAGCTCATTGACTATTACCGAGGCAACGGCGTCCTTAAGGACGTCAAAGCCGACGTAGACAAAAACGAGACGGCGGAAGCCATCAGATCTTTGCTTTGATGTCTCCCATAATCGTCAAGTCTTCTGAAGAGATCGCCTTCATGCGCGCTTCGGGCGCCATCACGGGCGAGCTTTTAAGGCTGATCGAGGAATGGATCGTTCCCGGCGTTACCACCGCGGAAATAGACCGCAGGGCCGAGGATTTCATCCGCTCGAGGGGCGCTGTGCCGGCCTTCAAGGGACTTTACGGTTTTCCCGGCACGGTCTGCTCTTCGGTGAACGAGGAAGTGGTCCACGGGATCCCGGGCGACAGAATGCTCTGTGACGGAGATATCGTAAGCATCGACACGGGCGCGGTCCTCCATGGATTCTACAGCGACGCCGCCAGGACGTACCTGGTGGGGAACGTGAAGCCGGAGGTCGCCAAGCTCGTCAAAGAGACGGAAGCTTCCTTCGAAGCGGGCGTCAGACTCATCAAAGAGGGCATCCGCCTCGGCGACGTCTCGCACGCCATCCAAAGCCACGCTGAAAAGTTCGGCTACGGAGTCGTCAGGGAATACGTCGGTCACGGTGTGGGCAGAAAATTGCACGAGATGCCTGACATCCCCAACTTCGGAAAGAAGGGGACAGGCCCCGTCCTCAGGGCGGGAATGACTCTTGCGATAGAGCCCATGATCGCCTTGGGAAAGCCCGGCGTCAGGACCTTGAAGGACGGCTGGACGGCTGTTACGAAAGACGGTTCGCCCTGCGCCCACTACGAAAACACGGTCCTGGTCACCGAGCACGGATCGGAAATATTAACAAAGTAAATACATAAAGGAAAAACACTATGAAAGTGCGTTCTTCAGTAAAACTGATGTGCGAAAAGTGCCGCATAGTCCGGAGAAACCGGGTCATTCGCGTTATCTGTACCAACCCGCGCCACAAACAGCGCCAGGGATAACCCCAATTTGCAAACAGCTTAAAGGAGCAAAAACCTTATGCCTCGTATCGTAGGAGTAGACATTCCTAATCAGAAGCGGATCGAAGCCGCTTTACAGTACATCTATGGCGTTGGCCCGCTCACCGCGAAACTGATCCTCCAGGAAGCCGAAGTGGATCCCGACAAGAGGGCCCACGAACTGGTCAATGACGAGATCCAGCGCATCACCGTGGCGCTTCAGGCGAGACTCATCGAGGGCGATCTTCGCCGCGAAGTCCAGCAGAACATCAAGCGCCTCGTCGCCATCAACTGCTACCGTGGTCAGCGTCATCGCAAGAACCTGCCGACTCGCGGACAGCGCACTCGTACCAACGCCCGCACCTGCAAAGGCCCCAAACGCATGTTGAGCGCCGGCGGCGGACCCAAGAAATAAGAAATAAACTCAGGAGTAATATCTTAAATGGCTACAACAAGACGCAAAGGCGTGCGGAAAGTCAGCAAGAACATCCCGCAGGGCATCGCCTACATCAAGGCCTCTTTTAACAACACGATCGTTTCTGTGGCTGACCGCCGCGGCAATGTGATCTCCTGGTGCTCCGCCGGCAAACTCAAATACAGCGGCGCCCGTAAGTCCACGGCCTTCGTGGCGACCAGGATCGCCTCCGAAGCCGCCGCCGTCGCTATGCAGAACGGCATGCGCGAAGTGGAAGTCAAAGTCAGCGGTCCCGGCGCTGGTCGCGAAGCGGCTGTGCGCGCTTTTGAGACTGCCGGAATGACCGTCACCTCCATCAGCGACACCACGCCCGTTCCCCACAACGGCTGCCGTCCCCGCAAGCGCCGCCGCGTGTAAAACTGTTCTTTCCAGCGTTTGGAGTTTCACCTGAATTTAGAGGGGTCTTCCCATGAATTTGAAAAATTTTGAAATGCCTAAAGGTATCGTGGTCGATAAAAAATCCAAGACGGCGACTTACGCCAAAATGGATATCCGTCCGCTTGAGCGCGGATGGGGCCACACGCTCGGCAACGCGCTTCGCCGCGTTATCCTTTCCTCTCTTGAGGGAGCGGCCATCACCACCGTCAAAATTGACGGCGTCAACCACGAGTTCTCCACGGTCCCCGGCGTTTTTGAGGATGTGACCCACATTATCCTCAATCTGAAGAAAGTGCTCTTCAAGGTCGTCACCAAGAAGCCTTTCACCTGCACCTTGAAGGTCAGCGGCAAGGGCGACGTCTTCGCCAAGAGCATCAAGGTTCCCGCCGGCGTTGAGATCCTCAACCCCGACTGGTACATCTGCAATCTCGACACGAACGGCAAGCTCGCCATTGAGATGACTGTGGAAGTCGGCCGCGGCTACCGTCCCGCCGACAAGAACAAAAAGTCCGATCAGCCTGTCGGCGTCATTCCCATCGATTCGCTCTTCTCTCCCATCGAGAAAGTCAAATACGCTGTGGAATCCGCCCGCGTCGGCAATCAGACCGACTTTGACGGCCTCGTTCTGGAAGTTTGGACCGACGGCAGAGTCGAGCCCGTCCAGGCCACCGTTCAGGCTGCCGATCTTTTGAACGAGCACGTCAGCATCTTCGCCGCCGCCACCGATCCCGGCTACCTTGAGGAAGAAGAGGAAGCCGCCGAACCGGCTGACAGCGCCGAGGAAGAAAACGATGAAGATCAGCTTGCCGGCAGCGGCGTCTCCGTCCGCACCGTCGAGATTCTGAAGAACGAAGGCATCGTGACCTTCACCGAACTCGCCGAAATGACCGAAGACAATGTCAAGAAGATCAACGGCATCGGCCCCAAAGCCTTTGAAGAACTTAAAGACGCTCTGAAAGACAGAGGCCTGGCCTTCATCACCAACGACGACATCACCGCCAGCATCGTCCGCAAAGGCAGCAAGAAGTAAAGCAAGAGAAAATAAAATCTAAGGAATATATTTATGCGTCATCAGAAGAAAACTGACAAACTCGGCCGCAAGTCTGATCATCGCGCCGCGCTCATGTCCAACGTGGTCGCGTCGCTTATCGACAACGACCGCATCTCAACCACATTGCGCATCGCCCGCTCCGCCAGACGCTACGCCGACCGTATGGTGACTCTGGCCAAGAAGGGCACGCTCCATCACCGCCGTCTGGCTATCTCCTTCCTGCGTCCCTCCGGACCCGACCGCAAAGAGACCGTGGAGCGTCTTTTCGACGTTCTGGGCCCCCGTTTCGCCAGCCGTCAGGGCGGCTACACCCGCATCCTGAAGACCGGCACCCGCCGCGGCGACAACGCCCCCACCTGCATTCTGGAATTCGTTGACGCTGAAGTTAAAGCCAAAGTCGTCTCTGCCAAGAAGGAAGAGGAAGTGAAGGTCGAAGCCAATGTCAGCGGCGAACTGCAGTCCCAGGCCCCCGAAACGACCGAAGAAGCCAAGGCTGAATAAGCAAATTAATTAGGAGAATATAAATGTACGCTATCATTGAAACCGGCGGAAAGCAGTTCCGCGTGGAAGAAGGCATGAAGCTTCAGGTTCCTGAACTGGAAGTCGAAGCCGGCGCCGAAGTTACCTTTGACAAAGTTCTTTTGACCGCTGACGGCGACGCCATCAGGGTCGGCCGCCCGACTGTTGAGGGCGCCAGCGTCAAAGGCGTTTCCCTTGGCGAAGTCAAGGGCGAAAAGCTGCTCATCATGAAAAAGAAACGTCGCAAAGATTATATGCGCAAAACCGGTCACCGTCAGAGCTACACTCTGGTCGAGATCAAATCCGTTCTGGGTTAAAGGAGAATAACATATGGCACATAAGAAAGGTCTTGGCAGTTCTAAGAACGGTAGAGAGTCTAACGCCCAGCGTCTGGGCACCAAGTGCTACGGCGGTCAGCTGGTCACCAGCGGCTCCATCATCGTCCGTCAGCGCGGCACCAAAATCAAACCGGGCGTCAACGTCCTGCGCGCCAAAGACGACAGTCTTTTCTGCGTCGTGGACGGCATCGTCGTTTTCGAAAATAAGCGTGACGGGAAGCACGTCAGCGTCAAACCCGTCGAACAAAATTAACATAAATTTTTAGGAGTATCTTATGCCGTTAGTTCCGATGCGTATCCTGCTCGACCATGCCGCCGAAAACGGCTATGGCGTAGCCGCCCTGAATGTCAACAACATGGAACAGATCCAGGCCATCATGGAAGCTGCCCGCGAGACCGAGAGCCCTGTCATCATCCAGGCCTCCCGCGGCGCCCGCAGCTATTCCCAGGACGCTTATCTGCGTCACCTGATGCTGGCCGCTGTCGAGCTCTACCCCGAGATCCCTGTCTGCATGCACCAGGATCACGGCAACAGCCCGGCCACCTGCTTCTCCGCCATCCGCCAGAGCTTCACGTCCGTCATGATGGACGGCTCTCTCTCCGCCGACGGCAAAACTCCCTCCACTTTTGAATACAACGTGGAAGTCACCAGGAAAGTCGTGGAAGTCGCCCATATGCTGGGCGTTTCCGTGGAAGGCGAGATCGGCTGCTTGGGCGGCATCGAAGACGGCCACGGCGCCGGCCTTTCTGAAGACCAGCTGAAACTCCACCTCACCGACCCCGATCAGGCTGTCGAATTCGTTAAGCAGACCGGCGTCGACGCTCTGGCGGTCGCCATTGGCACCAGCCACGGCGCTTACAAGTTCACCAAGAAGCCGACCGGCGACGTTTTGTCCATGACCACGATCGAGACCATCCACAAGATGCTCCCCAACACCCACCTGGTCATGCACGGATCCAGTAGCGTTCCTCAGGAACTGCAGGACATCATCAACCAGTACGGCGGCGCTCTCAAGCCGACCTTCGGCGTCCCCGTCGAAGAGATCCAGCGCGGCATCAAGCACGGCGTCCGTAAGATCAACGTCGACACCGACAACCGTCTGGCTATCACCGGCGCCATCAGGAAAGTCTTCACGGAAAACCCCGAGAAGTTCGACCCCCGCGACTATCTGAAACCGGCCCGCAACGCCATGAAGGAAGTCTGCAAGCAGCGCATGATCCAGTTCGGCCAGGCTGGCTGGGCTTCCAAGATCAAATGCAAGACCATCGACGACATGGCGAAGGTTTACGGCTATTAATCACAATTAAGCCGCCAAAGAAGGCTCCCCCTCAAAAGGGAGCCTTTTTTTTAATCAAATGAACATTTTAAGCAAGATCTTATCTTTTCTGGTCCGGGAGACTCCCTGGTTCGTCCTTCTGGCGGCCGTATTGGCCTATTTTACCCCCGATCTCTTCTCATTCGTGCATGGAGATACCCAGACTGTCATCCTGGGCTTAATCATGCTCACAATGGGCATGACGCTGACCGTTAAAGATTTCAAGATCCTGGCCAGCAGACCCCAGGATATCCTTATCGGCACCGTGGCGCAGTACACCCTGATGCCGCTGATAGCTTTTACGATCTCCAAAGCCTTAGGCCTCAGCCCCGCCCTCACCGTCGGCCTCATATTGGTCGGCTGCTGCCCGGGCGGCGTCTCCTCCAACATAATGACCTACCTCTGCCAGGGCGACGTGGCTTTTTCCGTCGGCATGACCACCGTCAACACGCTGCTCTCTCCTTTCCTTACGCCAATATTGATGCTCTTCTTAGCCAAGGAGCAGGTGGACGTTGACGCCGTCGGCATGTTCAAGTCCATCCTCATCGTAACGATCGGCCCTGTCACCATCGGCTTCCTTTTAAATCACTTTTTTGGCGAGAAGAAGACTTACAAAAATCTCATGGGCGTCATGCCGGCTGTGGCTGTCATCTGCCTTGCCCTTATCGTTGGCGGCGTCTCCGCCAAATACGGCAAGGATTTCCTGCATTCCGGCTGGCTCATCATGCTTGCGGTCTTTTTGCACAACACGCTGGGCTACATTGCCGGTTATCTTGCGGGCCTTATCTTCAGGTTCACGAGATCCAAGAACCGCACCATCTCCATCGAAGTCGGCATGCAGAACGCCGGGCTTGCCACTGTCCTTGCCGGCAAGCATTTTCCCACTATGCCGGCGGCGGCCGTCATCTGCGCCGTCTCCTGCGTCTGGCACTCCATTACGGGAGCTTTCCTGGCCTACATCTTCAACTGGATCGACAAGCTCTTTGAAAAGCGCCAGGAATCATAAAAAGAATCCCAAAACTCCCGAAATAAAAGGCAAACCGCTTCCGGTTTGCCTTTTTTTGTTTGCATAATCGGGGCCGATATAATAAAATATTGACGTACTAGTCACGTCAACTTTATAATCACCAAAAAGGAAACCTTATGAAGACTAAGAAAATAGTTGTCTTAGGCTCCACCAATACCGACATGGTAATTTCGGGCAAAAAGATCCCCGTGCCAGGCGAGACGATATTAGGTGGACATTTCCTTCTCAATCCGGGCGGCAAGGGCGCCAACCAGGCCGTAGCCGTAGCCAGGCTCTCAGAAAAGAAGGGCGCCTGCAGTTTCATCGCCAAAGTCGGCGACGACGTCTTCGGCCGCGAAACGCTCGCCCGTCTCAAAAAAGACTCCATCACGCCGAGATTGATCGTCGATAAAAAGGAGCCCTCCGGCACCGCGCTCATCATGGTTGATAAGAAAGGCCAGAACATCATCTCCGTAGCCCTGGGCGCCAACGGCACGCTTTCTCCCAAGGACGTCGAGCCCTACAAGAAAGAGATCGAATCCGCCGCCATTCTTCTCATGCAGCTTGAAACTCCCATCAAGACTGTGGAATGGGCCGCGAAAGTCGCCAATCAGGCCAAAGTCACCGTGATTCTGAATCCGGCCCCCGCCTGCAAACTTCCCGCTTCCCTCTACAAGCTCATCGACTGGATCACGCCCAACGAAACGGAAGCCGAGCTTCTGACCGGCGTAAAAGTCACCGACGCCAAGAGCGCAGCCAAAGCCACGGAAGTTCTGAAAAAGCGCGGCGTCAAGCACGTCGCCATCACCATGGGCACCAAAGGCTGCTGGTGCGGAGACTGCCAGAAACTCTATCCCTGCCGCAAGGTCAAAGCCGTTGACTGCGTGGCCGCCGGCGACACCTTCAACGGCGCCTTCGCCGTCGCCCTCGCCGAGGGCAAATCCTGCTCCGAAGCCATCGACTTCGCTCAGAAAGCCGCCGCTATATCCGTAACCCGTCCGGGCGCCCAGGCGTCCGTTCCCACTAGAAAGGAGATCAAATAATGTATTACTGCAACAACTACGCACTGGCCGTCGTATTCTGCGTCGTCACCATGTTCTGCTGGGGCAGCTGGGGCAACACCCAGAAGCTGGCCGGCAAGACTTGGAGATATGAACTCTTTTACTGGGACTACGTCTTAGGCGTCGTCCTCTTCGCCATCATCAGCGGTTTGACCGCCGGCTCCTTGGGCGGAGGAGAATGGAGCTTCCTCAAGAACCTCGCCCAGGCTTCTCCCGCCAACATCGGCTCGGCCCTCTTAGGCGGTGTCGTTTTCAACGCCGCTAATATCCTTTTAGCCGCTGCGATCTCCATTGCCGGCATGAGCGTGGCTTTCCCCGTAGGCATCGGCTTGGCCCTCGTCCTGGGCGTTATCGTCAACTACATTATCAAGCCTCAGGGCAACCCCGTCCTGCTTTTTGGCGGCGTAGCTTTGATCGTCGTCGCCATTCTCTGCAACGCTTTCGCCTACAAACTGAAAGCGGACGCCTCTGAAAGCACAAGCAGCACCAAAGGCATCGGCAAGGGCATCGTCCTTTCCATCATCTGCGGTATCCTGATGGCCTTCTTCTACGGCTTCGTCGCAAGGACCATGGACATGAACTTCGAAGTCGCCGCTCCTGAAGCCGGCAAGATGACGCCGTATTCGGCCTTCTTCATCTTCACGCTGGGCATCTTCGCCTCCAACTTCATCTTCAACGCCATCGCCATGCGCTTCCCGGTCTCAGGCGAGCCCATCACTGAGAAAGAATATTTCAAGGGCGGCTTCCCCATACACCTGGTCGGCATCCTTGGCGGCCTGATCTGGGGCCTTGGCAACGGCATTAACTTAGTCGCCGCCGGCAAAGCCGGACCCGCCATCTCCTACGGCCTCGGCCAGGGCGCGACCTTGGTCTCCGCTCTCTGGGGCATCCTGATCTGGAAGGAATTCAAAGGCGCCCCCAAGAAAGCCAACGTTCTTAACCTCGCCATGTTTGTGCTCTTCTTGATCGGCCTCGGCATCATAATAAAAGCCGGCGCTTAAAAAAAGCCGACAAAGCCAACAAAAATGCCGCTCTCCTGAGCGGCATTTTTTTGAAAAGGTAAAAAGGCGTTCTCACTAAAAAAGCAATGAAAAAAGCAAGATTCTGGCTCTGTGTCGCAATCCTGGCCATCTGTGGCTTGGGAATATTGACATCGTGTAAAAGCAGCGGCAATGCCGTCAGGCAGGATGACGCTCCAGTCCGCATCGGAATAGCCTGGCGCGACGATATTACGGCTATTACCTACGTCGGCACGTTGCAAAGCGTGCGTGAGGCAGGAGCCGAACCTGTGCCACTGCCGCTTATAAAGTCGCCATTTATGGAATACGACGGCGACCAGCTTCTGCCGCAATATACCGACGAACACGGTGTTTTATTAAAGGAGTATGCTGAAAAGCTGAAGGCCGATCCCTTAGCCGGACAGGACATCGCAAATTTGCTCGCCGGTCTGGACGGACTCATCTTTACAGGCGGCGATGACATAAGTCCTACGTTGTACAAGACGCCGGAGCCATGGCACGGTATCGAATCAGAAGGCAACTGTGACGGGCGGCGCGACGTGTCGGACTATATCCTTATGACATGGTGTCTGGAACAGGATCCTACGCTGCCGGTATTGTGCCTTTGCCGGGGAATGCAGATGCTTTGCATCGTTTCCGGCGCGCAGATGATACAGGATCTTTCAACCTATTTCGCAGCACAGGGACTGCCCTACGCCAACGAGCATCGTATCGAGGCAACAGCCGACCACGGGCGCGACTTTGCGGCCCATGATGTCACTGTCACCGACCGTTCATCGCTGCTTTGGCGCATAGTAGGGAGCGAAACGATCAGTTCTGTGCCATCTGGGCACCACCAGGCTGTGCGAAGCGTTAAGGGAACGCCGCTCAAAGTGACTGCCGTCGCAAAGACCGGCGGCATCGACATCATTGAGGCGGTGGAGCGGACTGACAAGCCCTTCTTCATAGGTGTTCAATACCATCCCGAGGCGGCCGTAATTAAGCATGTCAACAACGCTGCCGATGCCTCGCGCTTCATGGATTACGATAAGGCTCTTAGCTGCTTCTGCGCATTGGTAAAGCAGAGCAAGCAATCAAAAAGAACGAAGTAACAGGAAAATAAAAATTGCACAACGTAAACGGAGCGGCTTTTGGCCGCTCCGTTTTTTTGTTTTATCAAAGTTTTGGGAACATTCCGAAAGTTAAGGTTTTACAAAGGCCGACGCCGATGCAGCCAATTGACAAAACCGGGATCCCGATAGCGAAAGCGGCGGCGTCCTCATACCATGCGCCACCACTTCCGCCCAAAGCGAGAAGCCCACTGATTACTCCTAGAGAAACAACCGGTGCGAACAGAATAAGGCAAGGCCCCTGAATGATAGGGTAGTCGTCCCAAATATCGCCAAGATTTCTGTGGGATTGATAAGTATTTGGGCCGGCGCATGCGGGAACTGGTCCGCAGCATTCATTGGTGCAGACATTGCCATAGACATCATAAGTTAATGATTTGCTCTCG
This sequence comes from bacterium, assembly GCA_017538635.1. The sequence continues at coordinate 3,425 of JAFYIM010000202.1, read as the reverse complement.
GCTTTTACGTTCGCGTTAGTGGAAGAATTCGTTTGTTCTGCAAGCGCGCATTCCTCCGCTGAAAGTGGAATCGCAGCGATCATAGATGCGATTGCAAGCAAGGTCACGCCTCTGTTTCTGAAATAAGAAAAATAATTTTTCATAACAGCCTACTAAAATGTTGATTACCATCTTTCGTCCCAAGCCAATCCCCGGCAAAAGCATCCCAAAGTTGCAGTTTTGATAAAAGCGTAGCTTTCAGCCTTGAGCATATACCAAGATGTATACCCGATAAGAGCGAAGGGATAATTCTCCGATCGTCCATATTTATGAGTGGCATCGTGCTCTGCTTCTAAATAGCACCCAATTGGGGCAGCCAATATCATGAATATCCCCAATCCGACCTGCGCTGCCTTTATACTTGGGTCGAAGAGAAGAGCTAATTCTTTTTTGAACTCCTCATTTTCATCGCGACAAATTTCTTCTCTTTGACTTTCCGGTTCACAACAGCAAGTGCAGCAGCGTTCCTCCGCAGAGAGTGGAATAGTAATGAATGCGAGCGCAATGACGAGATAGGAGTGTGCTTTGTTTTTGAAGAAAGAGAAGTAGTTTTTCATAATGCTCTCCTTTCAAAAAAAGTTGAATACGAAATCATTTACTCATCAACTATTCTAACATGAGATTGGTTAAAAAGCAAGGGGGGTAGGGTAGAACTCCCGAGAAAACTACCGAGAAAAGTCCACTTGCGGAAGTTTATCTTTGCAAAATATGGTATAATTATTGTGAGATAAACTTCCGAGATTGTAAATTAAAACTTCCGCAAAGAGGATCAAAATGGGATATGTTACGATTGATGAAATTGCCCTAAGTTGGGGAATATCAACTAGACAGGTCAGGTCTTACTGCGCTTCTGGGCGCGTTGCCGGAGCGAAATTTGAACATGGTGCGTGGCTGATCCCCGAAGACGCTGAAAAGCCAAATCGTAAAACGCGCGCAAGGCTGGCTAAATTTCGGTCCGTTTGGGCGGTTTTGGATGCCGAGCGAAAGTCAAAATTGTCGGGCGGGATATATCATCAACTGCAGATCGACTTCACCTACAATTCAAATCATATGGAAGGAAGCCGTCTTACGCATGAGCAGACGCGCTGGATATTCGAGACCAAAACCATCGGCAAAATAAATGCCGAGATTCCTGTTGACGATATTATCGAGACGGCTAATCACTTCAGCGCTGTTGATACGGTTATTGCCAGCGCCAGAAGTATGTTGACGGAATCATACATAAAAAGGCTGCACGCGATATTGAAGAGCGGTACGGCCGACAGCGGCAAAGAATGGTTTGCCGTAGGTGATTACAAGCGTTTGGAGAATACTGTTGGCGGTCTTGATACAACGCCTCCTGATAAGGTCGGAGCAGAAATGAAAAAGCTTTTGGCTTGGTACAGAAAGACCGAGCACTCGTTTGAAGACATTGCTGAATTCCATGTCCGATTTGAAAGAATCCATCCTTTCCAGGATGGCAATGGACGCATCGGGCGGTTGATCATGCTTAAGGAATGCCTGAAGTACGGCATAACGCCGATCCTTGTTTTGGATAGGATGCGGCAGTATTATTACCTTGGGCTTCAGGAATGGCAAAAGAATGATAAGCAGCGGGCGCGTTTGCTGGATACTTTCAGGGCAGGTCAGGATCTGTTTATAGAGATGCTTCGCCACTTCGGCCATGATTTGACGATTTGATATAATCTCTTTTGGAGATTAAGTGTGTGTTAGATAAAAGAGGGATATTTTTTGCGTTGCTGTTTTTGGCGGCAGCGGGGGTCGTTTTGGGGTTCTGCGAGGAGACTCCTGCGGCTGCTGAGGCTGCGGAGGCTGCAACCTTTGATTGGCTGACTTATTTGGTGCCGAGGGTGTTTTTTGTTCTGTGCGTGAGTTTGATCACGCTGGGCATGCGTTTGGCGAATAAGGGGTACCGCTTTCGGATCCGTCCTATACCAGGTTTGGATCAGATGGAGGAGGCTGTTGGGCGCGCTACGGAGATGGGACGGCCGTCGCTTTTCTGCACGGGCGTTTCGGATACGGCGCATCCTGAACTGTACGCTTCCATGCCGATATTGAATAAGATCGCCACGGTGAGCGCCAGGTATAGGAACAGGCTTCTGATCCCTGTGTGTATGGAGAGGACGCTGACGCTGCTGCAGACGACGTATGAGGAAGCCTGCAAGTCGATTGGGGAGCTCAGGGCTTTCAATCCGACGGACGTTAGGTTCTTCCCGGGCGGGCAGGTTTATTTCGCGGCGGCCAGCATGGGATACATGCTGAAGGAAAGGCCGGCGGCTTGCTTTTATTTCGGGTATTATGAGCTGGAGTCGCTTCTGCTGTCCGAGACCGGACAGGTGGTGGGGGCGATGCAGATCGCGGGAACCAGCCAATTGTTCCAGATACCGTTTTTCATCGCGGCCTGCGATTATGTCATAATTGGCGAGGAGTTCTTCGCGGTGAGCGCCAGTATCAGCGGAGACCCGAAATTGTCGGGAAGCCTCTACGGGCAGGATATGGTGAAGGTTATCGTTATCGTGAGCGTAGTAGTAGCGGCGGTCTTGGCTTCCATCCCGACGCTGGGACCGGTCGTTCTAAAAATAGCCCAGGCCTTGCAGAAGTAAGTATGAAGAAGAAACTGATCTGGCTCTCCATCTTTTTGCCCGGGCTTCTGTACCTGGCGAAGTGGCTGTTTGAGGGAACGCCCATCGAGGGCGGAGCCTGGTCAGGCGGGCTGACGCTGACGAAGATCGTGAACGAATTCTGCGCGCCGGTGCTTATACTTGTGGGCGCTACGGCTTACGGCATAGCTTTGGCCAACGTTTTCAGAGTGCATATCATGACTCTGATGAACAGGAAGAAGGGATGGCAGTACAGCCTCATCGTCTTCATCTCCTTTGTGACGGTCTTTGTGATCTGCGTCGTTTACGGCTGGTTCGTGAAGGAAAGGCCGGAAGGGTCTTTCGACGCGGTGGAGTTTTACCGCACGTACATCTACACGCCTCTTTTGGTGACGGTCCTGGCGATCCTTGGTTTTTACATTACCTACGCCGCTTACAGAGCCTTCAAGATAAAGTCGCTGGAGGGTGTGGTCATGATGAGCGTTGCCCTTATCGTGATGATCGGCTACGACCCCTTGGGGAATTATCTGACGCGGTATCTTGGCAACACGCGCTTCTTCTATCTGCAGCTGCCGGAACTGGCGAGATTTTTGCGTGAGGATATGAACGGCACGGTCTTCAGGGCGCTGCAGATAGGCGTTTATATCGCCTCGCTGGCGGTCTCCTGGAGGATCTGGCTGGGCATCGAGGATCATCTTTCTGAAGGGGAGGAAGCGAAATGAGATTCGACCTTCAGAGGATACCAAGGAACGTTATCTATCTTGTGCTGCTGATTTGCCTGGCGGT
>JAFYIM010000201.1 GCA_017538635.1 bacterium | reverse complement strand
GAGCGCCTGATAGACCAAGTCAAGCTCACTTCCTCCAACGCGGAACTCTTAATGATGCTTAGGGAACGCTGATCATGAACAAAACGGTAAAAAGCATTCTGAGCACCATCGCTCTTATTCTTCTGGCGCTGCTTCTGAAATCCAACACCATAGAGCTCTTCAAGATCCCGACCGGCAGCATGGAGCCGACCTTGTACGGCGCCAAGGAAATGGGCCGCGGCTTCGGCGACCACATCTTCGTTCTGCGCTGCGCCTACGGCTTCAACTGTAAAGTGAAGATCCCGCTTATCGACTGGACGCTGCCTTTGCCTGACGGGTATTGGATGCTGCCTTGGATGCACCTTCCTGAAGTGGGGGATGTGGTCGTCTTTGAGCATCCTGCCAACCGCAACATCGATTACATCAAACGCTGCGCCGGAACTCCCGGCGACACCGTCATGGTGAAGGACGGCCGCCTTTACGTCAACGATCATATCGTGACCAATCGACCGGCCACGGCAACGTATGTCCGCTACACCTATGACGGGATATTCAGCAGGCAGCTTCAGACGATCGCCAATTCTCTTCTGGAGGTCGAGCGCCGGACGGGCAACAAGGAGATCTACGACGCCCTTTATATCGACGGCGTGCCATTCCGTGCCATTAGGCCTGTGGAAGGGGAGCGCAACTACGTTATGGTAGGCGACAGGAAAGTTCATGTCATAAAGGACGAGGTCACGCCCGTGGTCAAGGTGCCGGAAAACTGTTTCTTCATGCTTGGCGACAACTCCGCCCATTCCGCCGACAGCCGCTACTGGGGCTTTGCCCACCGCGACACCCTTAAAGGCCGCGCTCTTTGCGTCTATCTTCCCTTTAAACGAATTAGAGCTATCCACTGATCAATATGAAAACAGCCAGATTGATTACGCTTGTTTTGGCCGCGCTCGTTTTGGCCGGCTGCGGAGTAACTTCCGAGGTCATCATTCCCGTGATCGGGGCCACTCTCAACAAGCAGGAGACCGTCAGAGTCGCCATCAAGAGCAAGGTGAATTCCGTTATGGTCAACATCTCGGGCGCCGGTTCTTACTACGATCAGGCGAGCGGAACATACATGGGACGCTTTGCCAAAGTGGCGAACGCCAGGATCACAGTCGAAAACGGCTTTCTTGCCATAAACGGCAAGACCGGCCAGGGCAAATACCGCTCCTCCCGCATTATGATGGTGCCGGAAGAGGGCGCGCTCATAAACGTTGACGGCGTCAATTACCGCGGGCAGATGGAATTCATCTCCAACGGCAGCACGCTTACCGTGGTCAATCATCTCGGCTTGGAAGAGTATCTCTGCGGCGTGGTGCCGAAAGAGACTTTCGCCTCCTGGCCTACGGAAGCCCTCAAGGCTCAAGCTATTTGTTCCCGCTCTTACACCATCGCCAAGTGTGAGGAGAATTACCAGAAGGACTATGACCTGACTTCGCCGGGCGACCAGTTATACGGCGGCGCCAGCGCCGAGGCTGCCTCGACTACGGCGGCCGTTTACGGAACTGCCGGCAATTACCTTGAATACAACGGCAAGCCTCTTTTGACGTTCTTCCACACTTGCTGCGGCGGCGCCACGGAAGACGGCGAAAAGATCTTCACCTATGTCAGGTTTTACCCCTCCGGCGTTACCAGCCCCTATTGCAAAGGCTGCAAGCACTACGAATGGGAGTATTCTATCGGCGCCGCGGATCTGGCTTCGAAATTGAAAGCGGCCGGCTACAATCCCGGGAACGCCGCGCCTTTGCAGGTGACGAAGCGCTTCAATTCCGGACGAGTGGCTGAGATCAGAATCGGCAGCGCTACTCTGACAGGCGAGCAATTGAGGAAGGCCGTAGGCTACGACGTCATAAAATCCACGCGTTTTTCCGTCTTGCTTAACGGTAGCGTCTATACTTTCAAGGGCAACGGCTGGGGACATGGCGTCGGCATGTGCCAATGGTGCACCAAAGGCATGGCCGACCAGGGTATAACCCATGAAAAGATGCTGGAACATTTCTATCCCGGCGCAAAGTTGAGATGACAAACGAACAGGAATATCCCTGGTGGGATCTGAGGGCTTACGAATACGACCTGCCCAAAGAACTCATCGCCCAAACGCCGGCTCCCAAAAGAGACGAGAGCAGGCTCATACGCTACTCGAAAGCCAGCGGCAAGATCACCCAGGGGATATTCAGGGACATAATCTCATACTTCAAGGCCGGCGACGTGCTCGTTCTGAACAACTGCAAAGTGATCCCGGCCAGGCTTTACGTCAAAAGAGTCGGCACCGGAACGAAAATAGAACTCTTGCTTACCAAAGAAGAAGGCGAGGGTGAATTCGTCGCTACCGTCCGCCCGGGCCACTCCTGCAAGCCGGGGGTCAAAGTCGTTTGCGGCGGTTTATTGGGCGAATTTACGGAAATACTCCCTGATGGTCAGCGGAGAGTGCGATTTGAGGCCTCCAGCGCCGCCGTAAACGCGTTTTTGGAAAAAGAGGGGACAGTTCCCCTCCCTCCCTATATAGAGCGCCCCAAAGGCCCCTCAGAGGCTTCCGACCGGGAGCGCTACCAGACCGTCTATGCCAAGAGTGGCTGGGCCGTGGCGGCCCCCACCGCCGGCCTTCATTTCACGCCGGAAATTTTAAAGGCTCTTAAAGATCTGGGCGTGACGCTTCTGGAAGTTACCCTGAACGTGGGGCTTGGCACTTTCAAACCTGTCAAAGTGAACGACATCAGGAAGCATGAGATGCATGAGGAGACCTTCACCTTCACCCCCGAACAGGCGGAACTGCTTAACCAGGCCAGGAGCGAGGGCAGAAGGATAATCGCCGTTGGCACGACCTCTCTGAGAGTTTTGGAGTCCTGCCTGGACGAGGAAGGGAAATTCCGTTCCGGCTTGCTGGCCACGAGCATCTTCATCCATCCGCCCGTCAAGGTCCGCTCCATCGACGCCCTGCTGACGAACTTTCATCTGCCAAAGTCCACTCTCCTCATGCTGGTGGCCGCGCTCATTGGCGACGAGTGGCGTAGGATCTACGAGCTGGCCGTAAAAGAGCGCTACCGCTTTTTCTCTTACGGCGACTGCATGCTTTTGGAGGACCTGAGATGACAGTTGACCGCACAGCTCTCCTTTACAGTGCGGAAAAGGCAGCCGCTTTCCGCGAAAAGAAGATCGTCCTCGTGGGCTTGGGCGGCGTCGGCCTCTACGCCTTGGAGAACCTGGCGAGAGCCGGCATAAAGAATTTCACCATCATCGACGGCGACGTCTTCGAGGAATCAAACCTGAACCGCCAGCTCTACGCCACGCTTGAGACGCTCGGACAAAAGAAAGCGGAAGTCGCCAAGGGAAGGATCGCCAAGATCGATCCCGGAATAGAGGTAAACGCCGTTCCGGAATTTCTGACCGCCGACAATATCGAAGCGATCGTTCCCAAGGACGCCGATTTTATAATAGACGCTATCGACGACATTCCGGCGAAAGCGGAGCTCATCCTTTTCTCCTTGAGGAACGGCATTCCGATCGTTTCCTCCATGGGCACCGCCAGGAGAACCGACCCCTCCAAGATCATAGTTACCACCCTCGGCAAGACCAGCGCTTGCCCTCTAGCCAGAAAATTGAGAAAATTATTACGGGAGGAGCCTGTCTCCAAGGCTGTTCCCGTAGTTATGTCGAAAGAAACACCCTGCGAAGTGGAGAAGGATTCCCCTCTGCCGAGTTCCGGCATGGTCCCCGCCGCCGCAGGCATAAATATGGCCGCCTTTGTAATCAACACCTTCTGTAAAGAACTATGAAAAAGCTTGTCTTCCTGCTCTCTCTTACGCTTCTCGTCACCGCCTGCTTCGGCAAGAAAGCTCCCAAGCCCGCTAACGACACATTCACTTACGCTGTCATCAAGACTGAAAACGGGAAAGCAAAATTGGAAATGATAAAAGAAAAACCCGGCAATGAAGATCCCAACGACATGATCTTTGTCAAAGTGAATCCCGGGACCGTGACGGTCGGCACTTTGAGTTCCGCAAACGACGAAAGCTATTTCATCATGACCAAGCCCGTGACTCAAAAGCAGCTCTCGAATCTGATTGGGGAAGCTACCGGCGAATCCGCGGCTTTCTCCGTGCCTTTCGAAAGCATTGGGAAAGTTGTCGACAAACTCTCCAAAGAGAATCCCGGCGTTGCCTTCTCGCTGCCTAAAGCCAAGCAGTGGGATTTCGCTTTCCTATCAGGCAAGATCAATGAGAACGAACAGCCGATCTGCTGGGAATGGGCCGTCATGAACAACGGAAAAGCCTACACCTGGCGCGGCAGGATCTGGCACATTATGGAGCTCTACGAAGAGGACGAGAAGGAGAGGAGCACGGACGAAGTGAAGAGCGACCTGAGCTTCCGTCTGGCGTTCCCGGAAACCAAGCCCGCGAAATAATCTTTGCGTCTCTGGTTTTTCTTCCCGTCAGGAAAAAATAAGCCCCTCTTGATTTTACTTCGTAACAAAATCTTGAGGGGTTTATTTTTTCCCTGCCGGGAAGAAGGGACCGTGCTGCGGCGCGAAAAAAGCACATACCCCTAAGCGAACTCACGGAGGACGCTAATCAAGGCAAGGCGCGCGTAGTCCGTGAGCGAGGGGCATGCGCCGACTTCGCGACGTGCTATTCTTGCGGTTGAGCGAAGGCTTTGTCAATCACTTCCTGCGGCACTTTTTCCGTGAAGGAGCTAACGATGGGCACCACAGCGAAGGGGACTATGATGGAGATCATGGAGCAAAGCGTGGAAGGAAGAGGAGTTAGGGCAATCAAAACCATCTGCAAGCCCAGTCCGCAGATGATGCCGGACAAAGCGCCCGCTTTGGTCGTGCCCTTCCAGTAAAGGCCCAGAAGGTAGGGAGCGATGAAGGCTCCGCCTACGGCGCCCCAGCTTAAGCTCATAAGGTCCACGATGAACTTGCTGTCGGAGTGGGCGATGATGTAAGAGAGAAGCAGGAATATGGCGCTCATGATGCGCATCAGGGTGACCGTGGTGCCCTCGGAAGCTTCCTTGTTGACGATGCCCTTGTAGAAGTCGATGGTGACCGTCGAACTTGAGACCAAGACCAGGGAGGAAAGCGTGCTCATGGAAGCGGAGAGAATGAGAAGCAGGAACAGAGCCATCAGAGGAGCCGGCAGCCAATCCTTCAGCATGATGGGGACGAGAGTGTCGTAAACGCCCTTGGCGTCGGGGAGCCCGGCCTTGAAGTAGAGGTGCGTCATGGCGCCGGTGAAGTAAGCCGCGCAGCCTATTATCATGGCGAAGATGGTGGTGATTATAGTGGCCTTGAAGATAACCTTCTCGTTCTTGATGGCGTAATATTTCTGGATCATCTGCGGAAGGCCCCAGGGGGCGAACGAGGTCATCATCACGGCGGAAGCCAGCGTTATCCAGCCGAAGGTGGAAACGGGAGTGTGCTCGATCCTGGCGGCGGTGATGTTCTGAAAAACATTAGCCCAGCCGCCGCCCTTATTGGCCAGAAGGCACATGATCAGAATGGAGCCGGCCAGCATTATCATGCCCTGGATGAAGTCCGTCAGAGTCATGGCCAAGTACCCGCCCAGCATGAGGTAGATGGCGGCCACGCCGGTCATGAGCCACAAGGCCACTTCGTAGGGGATGTTGAAGTTCTCGACGAAAAGATAGCCCAAGCCTTTGTAAACGGAAGCGGAATAGGGGACAAGGAAAATGAAAATGATGATGGCGGCCAGCGGCTTCAGGTACGGCGCCGCGTAGCGTTCGCAGAAGAAGCCCGGCATGGTCATGGCGCCGAGGTTCTGGGTCATGCGGCGCGTTCTTTTCGCCAAAACGATCCAGGCCAAAAGCGCGCCGAAAATGGCGTTGCCGACGCCGATAGACATGGCGGGATAGCCGAATTTCCAGCCTAAGCTTCCCGCAAAGCCGATGAAGATGACCGCGGAGAAATAGCTGGTTCCATAGGAGAAGGCCGAGATCCAGGGGCCGACGTTGCGGCCGCCCAGGAAGAAGTCCTCAAGGTTTTTGGTCCTGCGCATGGCGTAAACGCCGGTTGTGACCAGAAGAATAATGAAGGCAACTAGAAGGATGGTTGTTAAGGATGACATTTTTTATTTTTCCTTGGGTCGATTGTCGATTACGCGGGCCGCTTTGCCGGTAAAGCGCTCGATGCTTTGCGGCTGGACCAGGTCCACTTCGAAGTGGATGCCGGTATACGAGCGGATGGTCTCCTCCAGTCTGTTTTTAAGCATCTGCATCTCGCTCATCTTGTCGGAGAAGAAGGCCGGGGCCATCTCCACTTTCACGACCGAGCGGTCGAGGGAGCCGGGGCGGTCCAATACGATGAGGAAGTTTGGCGTGACGTCTTTGCACTGCAGAAGCGCTTCTTCCACCTGGCTGGGGAAGACGTTGACGCCCCTTATTATCAGCATGTCGTCGGAGCGGCCTTTAATTCTGCTCATCCTCTTGGTCGTTCTGCCGCAGGGGCAGTCGGTGTCGCTGATAAGGTAGGCCAGGTCTCTGGTGCGGTACCTTATCATGGGCATGGCTTCCTTGTTGAGGGCGGTGATGACCAGCTCTCCCAACTGTCCGTCCGGAACGGGCTCCAGCGTTTCGGGATCCAGGCATTCCACCAGGAAGTAGTCCTCCTGAATGTGCATGCCGGTGTGATAGACGCACTCGCCAGAAATGCCAGGCCCCAGGACTTCCGAGAGACCGTAGTTGTTGCAGGTGTTGACCTGGAGCTTATCCTCGATGTAGAGGCGCATGTCTTCGGTCCAGGGTTCGCTGCCAAGGAAGGCCACTTTCAGATTCAAGCTTTCCCTGGGGATCTTCTCCTCTTCCATGTACTCGATCAAGCGCAGGGCGTAGGTCGGAGTGCAGACCAAAAGTTCCGGCTGAAGGTCCTGCAGGAGCGTGAACTGGCGCCTGGTGTTGCCGCTGGCGGCCGGGATGATGGAGGAGCCGATCTTCTCGAGGCCGTAGTGCAATCCGAAGCCGCCGGTAAAGAGACCGTAGCCGAAACTGATCTGGGCTGTGTTGCCGGGGCGGGCGCCGCCGGCGTATAAAAAGCGGGCCACAAGGTCGGACCACATCTCAAGGTCGTTTTTCGTGTAGGCGACGAAGGTCGGCTTGCCGGTCGTGCCGGAGGAGCCGTGGAAGCGCAAAACTTTTTCCTTGGGCACAGCCAGCAGTCCCAGGGGATAGTTGTTGCGCATGTCGGTCTTGGTCGTGAAGGGCAGATGCTTCACGTCGGCTACGCTCTTTATGTCCTCAGGCCCTATGCCGATCTCCTTGAACTTCTTTGCGTAGAAGGGGACGTTCATCACCTGCTTGACAGTCGCTCTCAGTCTCTGGACCTGAATGTTCTCGATCTCGTCTCTGGATAAGCATTCCGCCTTATCCCAAATCTTGTTTTCCAGTTTCATTTTTCCAGTCTTATTTATTGGTGTTGAAAAGTTCGTGCGAACTCAGTACGCAGAATCCGTTGGATATAAGTTTCTGATAGGCCTTTTCCGTATTGTCCACGCGGTAGAGGAAGATGTGGCGGTTGGCGAAGGCGTAAACGTACTCCACGTTGATGCCCTCTTTGTTCAGGATCTCGGCGACCTGCGCCAATCTTCCGGGCTGGTTGTCGATCCTGACCGCCAGGACATCGGCGATGTTGACTATGAAGCCCTCTTTCTCCAATAGGGCCTTCGAGGATTCCGCATCCTCGACGATCAGACGCAGGATGCCGAACTGGGCGGTGTCGGCCAGAGTCAGGGTGTAGATGTTTATTCCGGCGTCGCCCAAAGCTTTGCAGATGCTATAGACGTGTCCGGGCTTGTTTTCCAAAAAGAGGGAAAGCTGTTTTACGGTTTCCATTTATTTATGCTCCTTTGGTTAGAGAAAATAGTTTCTAATCTTATATAATAACATACCGGGCAAGAGGGTGGTCCTGCCCGGTATGAAAAGCGCGGAAAAACGGAGCGCTTATTTGTTGCGCAGGTCGGTGACTCGCTTGGCTTTGCCCATGGAGCGCTCTAGGCTTCCCGGCTCCACGGGAGTGACCGTGACGGCCAGGCCGATGATGCTCTTGATGGCGTTGCCGATCTTTTTCTGGATGACTTCGATGGAGCGGATGGTGTCGCCGAAGAGCTCGGCGGAAAGCTCCACCTGCACTTCCAGGGTGTCCAGGTCGCCGTGGCGCCTGACGATGATATGGTAGTGCGGCTGGACGCCCGGGATCGTCAGGAGCGCCGCTTCGATCTGGCTCGGGAAGACGTTGACGCCTCTTATTATCAGCATGTCGTCGTTCCTGTGGTCGATGCGTTTTATTCTCCTGATGGTGCGGCCGCATTCGCAAGTCCCCTTGACGATGACGGAGATGTCCCTGGTGCGGTACCTTATCATGGGCATGCCGAACTTGTGCAAAGTAGTGATGACCAGTTCGCCTTCCGTGCCGTCAGGCAGCGCTTCGCCGGTCTCGGGGTCGATGATCTCGGGATAATAGAGGTCCTCGAACATATGCAGTCCCGTCCTGGCGGGGCAGTCCATGGCCACGCCCGGTCCACTGATCTCGGTCAGCCCGTAGATGTCCCAGGCCTTGATGCCGGATTCTTCCTCGATCCTCTGGCGCATCTCGTTTGTCCAGGGCTCGGCGCCGAAGATGCCGTTACGGAGTTTCATCTTCTTGAAGTCGTAGCCCAGCTGCTTGGCTTTTTCGATGATGTGCAGGAAGTAGCTTGGCGTGCAGCTTATGCAGGTCACGCCGAAGTCGCTCATCAGTTTGATCTGGCGCTCGGTGTTGCCGCTGGAGATGGGCAATACGGTGGCGCCCAGTCCTTCGGCGCCGTAATGCAACCCCATGCCGCCGGTGAAGAGGCCGTAGCCGTAGGCGTTCTGGATGATGTCGCCGCTTCCTATGCCGGCGATCATGAGGGCGCGCATGGTGGCTTCCTGCCAGCAGGCCACGTCTTCTCTGGTATAGGCGATGACGATGGGGCTTCCGGTGGTGCCGGAACTGGCCTGCAGTCTGATGATGTCATCCATAGGGACGGACAGAAGGCCGAAGGGATAAGTGTCCCTGAGGTCAACTTTCTTGAAGAAGGGCAGCTTCTGGATGTCCTTCATCTCCTTGATGCAGGTGTCGTCGAGCCCTTTCTCCTGCATGCGGGACCTGAATAGCGCCTGGTTCTTGTAGGCGTGGGAAACTATGTTTTTAAGCCTCGCGAGCTGGATGGACTCCAGTTCGTCGCGGCTCATGAAATCTTTTTGCGCTAAGGCTTGTAGGGCGGATTTTTCCATATTGTTATCTTTGTTTTAGTTTTCGTCGGAGAAGAGTTCCTCGTGGGAGAGAAGGGTGAAGCCGTTCTCACTCAGGATCTGGAAGGCTTTTTC
>JAFYIM010000015.1 GCA_017538635.1 bacterium | reverse complement strand
TGTTTTAAATTCCTTTTTAATAGATAAACTGCCGAATTCTATGAATAGCAAAGTATTATTTTTCGTGTCGGTTCTGGTGCTGTTTGCTACCGCTGATGAGCCAGCCTTCAAGGTTCAGAGGCCGGCTCCTGAGAAGCGCTGCTTTAAGAGCGAGGCTGTGGAGAAACAGATCGTCGATCTAAAAGAAAAGCTTACCGCGATCGATCCTAAACTCTATTGGATGTTCGCGAACTGTTTTCCCAACACGCTGGATACCACTGTCCGCTACAGAAGCGTTGAGGGAGACGACGACACCTTCGTCATTACCGGCGACATCAACGCCATGTGGCTACGTGACAGCGCCGCCCAAGTCTGGCCGTATCTTCGTTACGTTGATAAGGACGAGCCTTTGCGCCATCTAATCCGCGGCGTGATCCGCCGCCAGTTCAATTGCATCCTGATCGATCCTTACGCCAACGCTTTCAACTTGGAACCAACTGGAGGCGCGTGGCAGAGCGACGAGACGGAAATGAAAAAGGAACTGCACGAGCGCAAGTACGAGATCGACTCCCTCTGCTACCCCGTCCGTTTGGCTTATGAATACTGGAAACGCACGGGTGACAAAAGCGTCTTCGACGAAAAATGGCTCAAAGTCGTCCGCTCGATCTTGGAAGTCTTCCGCGACCAGCAGAACAAAAATGGCTTCAGGAGCAATTATCATTTCAGGCGCAACACCTCGGCTTATCACGACACCAGGAGCAACGGAGGCTACGGACATCCGGGAAAGGGTTGCGGACTGATTGCCAGCGCTTTCCGTCCTTCTGACGACAGCACCATCTTCCCTTATCTAATCCCCAGCAATTTCTTCGCGATCAGCATCCTTAGGAAAGCCGCGGAAATACTGCGCGCTGTCAACGGAAATGAAGAACTGGCTAAAGAGTGCGAAGACTTGGCCGATGAAGTGGAAAACGCCATAAAGAAATACGCCGTAGTTGAGCATCCCAAATACGGCAAGATCTACGCCTTCGAAGTGGACGGCTTCGGAAGTCAGCTTCTTATGGATGACTCCAATGCGCCTTCGCTTCTGAGTCTCCCCTATCTTACCGATGTGAAGATCGACGACACGATTTATCAGAACACCAGAAAATTTGTCTGGAGCAAAGACAACCCCTACTTCTTCCAAGGCTCCGCCGGTGAGGGTATCGGAGGCCCCCACTGCGGCCTGGATAGGCCCTGGCCCATGAGCATAATCATGAAAGCTCTGACCACCAGTGACCGGGCCGAGAAAGAATGGTGCGTAAAAGAGCTTCTGAAGACGGACGGCGGAACGGGCTTCATCCATGAGTCTTTCTACAAAGACGACGCCAGCAACTACAGCCGCTCCTGGTTCGCCTGGGCCAACACCCTCTTCGGTGAACTGATCGTCGAAATGTACGCCGAATAAAAAAAGGCCGCCGGAAGGCGGCCTTTTTTTTGAGCGATTTCTGTTAATCGTTGTTGAGGTAGAGTTTCGGCCAGAGCTTGTACATTCCGAAGCCGCAGGCTGCGACCAGAACGAGAAGGCAGGCGGCCGGAACAGGCTTGCCGTAGATAAACATGCCGGTCGAGAAGAGCAGGCTGTAAACCACGATGGTGCCCAGTATCATGCAGAGGATGCCCTGGGGCAGCGTATTCGGCACGGCGTACTTGTCGATCTGGTCGCCTTCCTCGTTGGCTTCCTTGATGACTTTGTTCCAGCCGGGACCGCCGGGGCAGATGTGACGGTAGAAGGACCTCAAGGTCTTGGTGTCGGTCGCAGGAGCGGCGTAAGCCAGGATCACCCAGACGGTGGTGGAAATAGTCACGTTGATGAGGTACGGCAGGAAAGTGTATTCCTTGAAGAGCTCGGGTTCCCAGAAGACGAAAGTCGTGGAGATAATAAAAGAGAGCGTCATAGCCGCGATCTCGCACCAGGCGTTGATGCGCCACCAGAACCATCTTAAGATGAAGACCAAGCCCGTGCCGGCGCCGAAACCGACCAAAATCTTGAAGGCGAAGGTCGCGCTCTTTAAAAAGAGGGCCAAAACGCAGGCAAAGACCATCAGGATAACGGTGGCGATGCGGCCCACCAGGACCATTTCCTTTTCAGAGGCCTGAGGCCTCAGGAAGCGTTTCCAGAAGTCGTAGGTGATG
>JAFYIM010000200.1 GCA_017538635.1 bacterium | reverse complement strand
GGAACGATATATTTGAAGCCCACGGGCTTTTCTTCCAAGGGAATATTGTATTTCTCGCAGAAGCGGTCGATGGTCTTGGAGCATGAGACGGTCTTGATCATCTTTCCCGACCACTTCTTGCACTTCATAAAGTAAAGTGCGAGAAGTAGAGCAATTTTCGGAGTGATGATATATTCTCCCCTGCTGTCAACGGCCGCCAGACGGTCGGCGTCGCCGTCCGTGACGAGGCAGACGTCGAAGCCTTCTTCCTTGGTTTTCGCGATACTCTCCGCCATGTTCGGAGGAACAGGCTCTGGGGCGATGCCCGGGAAGGAGGGGTTGCGGTCAGATCTTATGGTGACAGCCTCGTGGCCGTACTTGTTGAGAATATCCGCAATATAAGTTTTGCCCACGCCGTAGAGGGAATCCACGAGGACTTTCAGTTTTTTTGTTTTCAGAAGATCCTTGTCCAGGAAATTCTCCACCCATTCCAAATAGACTTTTTCCGGGTCGCCTGCAAGGACCAGGCCCTTTTTCTCAGCTTCTTCTTTCGTTAGCCTTTTGGGCAGATTCTTCCCTACCTGGGCTTCGATGCCACGGGTGGTGTCGACGTCCGCGGAACAGCCCGGGGGAAGCTTGATCTTGAAGCCGCTGTAGTTGGCGGGATTGTGGCTGGCGGTTATCATGACGCCGCCCGCCAGATCAAAATGCTTTACGGCGTAGGAAACAGCAGGCGTCGGCAAAGGCTTATTTGAAAGCATCACCTTAAAGCCGTTGCCCCAGAGGATCTCGGAAACGAGCGAA
Organism: bacterium; assembly: GCA_017538635.1. The sequence goes on along the minus strand of JAFYIM010000200.1, from coordinate 821 downwards.
GCGAAGCGCTTGCCCAGGAAACGGTGGTCGTATCCAACGACAAGCGAAGCTCCGGCTTTGCCTTCCGTTTTGAGATAATCGGCGTAGGCCTGAGCGGCCAGAGAAAGGTTCTCAAAAGTGAAGGTGTCGGCTATGATGCCGCGCCAGCCGTCGGTGCCGAATTTTATTACTTGCTCTGCCATTCTATTATTTTTCCATCGCGTAGAAAGCTCTTATCCTCTCAGCCATGTCCGCTTTGCCGAAAAGGTAGCTGCCGGCCACGAAAACGTTGGCGCCGGCCTTGAAGCAGAGGTCTTTCGTTTCGCCGTCCACTCCGCCGTCCACTTCCAGGGCGCAGTCGAGGTTTCGCTTCTCTATCTCAGATCTCAGCGTTTCAATTTTGGGGAGCATGTCGGCCATGAAGCTTTGTCCGCCGAAGCCAGGCTCTACGGTCATAACAAGTACGATGTCGCAGAGCTCAAGGTACGGGAAGATCGCTTCCGCAGGAGTTTTCGGTTTTACGACCAATCCGACGGCGCAGCCGGAATTTTTGAGACCTGTCAGGGTGTCCGTAATAGTCTTCGCGTCTTTGAAGGCCGGGCTCTCTATGTGCATGGTGATGATGTCGGCGCCGGCTTCCCTGAACTTGGGGGCGTAGGTGACGGGATCGTCGATCATGAGGTGGACGTCGAAGATCATTTCACTCTTGGGCCTGAGTTTTTTAACGACCGGATGCCCGAAAGTGAGATTGGGAACGAAATGTGCGTCCATGATGTCCCAGTGGATGAGATTCGCGCCGGCAGTTTCCGCCGTCTTGATCTCTTCCGCCCACTTGGAAAAAT
>JAFYIM010000199.1 GCA_017538635.1 bacterium | reverse complement strand
TGTCCTTGCCCCACAGGGCCCAGATCGGCAGATATCCCGCCTGCTTGTAGTGTTCAACCATGGAGGCGACGAGATCTGGCACCATTTCCGGAACCACGATAGTCAAAAGCGGATGCAGCGCCCTGAAGGTGTCCCAGGTGGACAGCGTGGAGTACTACTTTCCGTTAGGAGCCTTGCTGATCTGACCGTTGGGGCCTCTGTAGCGGCCATCAACGTCAGCGATGTTGCTGGGCGCGACAAACGCATGGTACATGCAGGTGTAGAAGACTCTCTTTTCCTTTTCCGAACCTTCCACCTTAACTCTGCCAAGAAGCTTGTTCCAGGCGTCGTGAGCAGCCTGCTTCACTCCTTCGAAATCCCATCCCGGGATCTCCGCTTCCATATTCTTGGCAGCGCCGTCAGTATCAGCCGTTGACAGGGCGATCTTTAGCATAAGGGGCTCTTCGCTCGGTTCGAAAACAAAGATCTCTCTGCCCGAGCGTTCCTTCTTACCCTTCTTGGAGAGTCTCTTCTCCAGGGGGAAGTGATGCTTTATGGGACGGTTGAACTCGATCTTGAAGCTGTACTGGCGATGCACCCAGCCGCCTTTTTCCGTCGTGCCGAGCATCGTAGTGTCGTTCGGGAAAGTCAGCTCATGGTTGTACACTCTCTCCTCGTCGCCGTCGCCGATGCAGTTCGCGAAGTCGAGCATGATCTTCTGCTCTTCGCCCTTGGGATAAACAAGGCGATAGATAGCCGTATGATCGGAGCAGGTCGTCTCCACTTTCACATTGAAGCGGTCCAGCTCGATGGCGTAGTAGCCGGGAGCATATTTTTCCGTCTCCTTCTTGACGGGGCATTCGTAGAAGTTCGTAGCGGACTGCGCTTCGCCAATAAACGGCATGAACAAAAGGTCGCCCAAATCGCCTACGCCCGTTCCGGAAATGGCCGTCTGGGAGAAACCGGAGAAGACCTTGTCCTCGAAACGGTAGCCGGAGCAATAGCCCCAGCCGTCGTCGCCGCTTTCAGGGCCCGGCTGGATGAAGCCGAACGGCATCGTTGCCGCAATGAACGTGTGCCCGTTGTAAGACGTGCCGATGGACGTGTCCACAAAAGCCGTGTAATCAGTCTTATCGGCCAGATCGGCCTTGCAGGGACGGCATGGGCCGGTCTTTTCAAAACAGCCGGCCAGGGAAAAAGACAAAAGCCCTAAAAAAAGCAGAGCGAAACGTGACATATTATTCCTCCTGGATTAAAGTTATTATTTACCGATTATAGCAAATATATGATTTTTCACCAAAACGCCGATCCAACCCGCATTTCGCCAAAAACAAAAAAAGAGACCGCCCATACGAGCGGTCTCTTTTTAACTTTAGTGATCAGGCTAAAGCTTATCTCTGCTTGCGAGCAAAGAACAGTCCAGCGAGCGCCAGAAGGCCCAGGAAGGCCGGTTCCGGAACGACGTCGATAGAGATGTTGTCGATGCATCCGCCACCGTTGTACACGCGGAAGCCATCGGGAAGACTGCCGCAACCAGCGGCGGTGACATTTTTATAGTACAAATCATCGCCTTCTCTCTCGGCATCACCAATGAAGATTTTTTCAACTTTCTTGTTAGCAGGATCGATGATCACACCGAACTTGACCCATTCGCCTTGGACGAGGTCACTGACGCTTAAACTGCCACCGTTGACCCAGGCATCAGCAGAACCGTTCTGATTGAAGTTGACTTCAACGATTTCGACATCGTAAGTCTTGCCACTGGTGCCGAGGCAATGGAACCTGATGCTCATCGGAGCACTGCCTTCAAAATCCGCTTTGCCGTAAGCGCTCATCATAAGCTTGGAACCTTCCTGATAATCATCAGAAATATCAATGGTGTTGTTCCGCACATTGACTCCGTTATTGGGCACTGCATGGAAATATTGTTCGCCAGAAGCAGCGGCACCTTTAACGACGTAAACTTCGTCATTCGCCCATGAGGCAAGTTTGGCCCAGCCATTCTGACCAGCGAGTTTGCCTTCAGTGTAGCCTTCGCTTTCCTCAAAGTCGCATTTCCACAGATTAGCTTCCTCAGCCAGCGCGATACCGGCGCAGAGAAGCACGCTAAGAACTAAAAGTTTTTTCATATTTTTACCTCGTTTTGTTGTTTTCAAATTAGCGCTGCTTGCGGGCGAAGAAAAGGCCCAGAAGAGCAAGAAGACCGAAGATCGCCGGTTCGGGGATCACATCCACATGGAAGCCGTCGATCAAGCCGGCGTTCATAATTCTGAGACTATTGGGATAACTGCCGATTTTAGGTTTGGCGTAAGATTTGTAATACATGGTCTCACCGGCTGTTTCCGGAGTGTATTCTTTATCATCAATATAAAGTTTCTTGATCGTTTTGGTCTTGGGATCAATTATACCGCCAACTTTATGCCAGGGGGCAGCATCAACATATCCCCACCAGCTGGGGTTGTCACCGTTTTCTCTGCCAAAGACAAACCAGTGGGAGCCGTTTTGGGCCTGCTGATATTCCATGATCTCCAGTTCGCCGGTCTCCGAGCCAGTCAAAGCTTGGAACTTCACGTATAAAGTGTTGTCAGCATTTTCAAGCGTCTTAACATAGCAGTAAACGTCCAGAAGGGCGCCGTTGTAGTTGGCCTCGTAAACTCCGGAAATATCGAAGGAGTTCCTGAAAGATGAATACGCTGCGCCCTCTATTTTGGCGCACTGTGTTCCTTCGGCCGCATCGGTGTCAATGGCCGTCATGGTTCCGCTTCCATAATGTACCACCCAATTGTTTACGCCTACAATACTGCCGAGATCAAAGCCTTCGCCTTGTTCAAAACCGCACTCGTACAGATTTACGCTTTCGGCCAAAACCGAAACAGCGCAAACTGCCGCTAAGAGAACTAAAAGTTTTTTCATATTTTTATTTCAGTTTGTTGTTTTCGATTTAGCGCTGCTTGCGGGCAAAGAAAAGGCCCAGCAAAGCGATGAGAGCAAAGGCAGCCGGTTCAGGCACCATTTCGACTTTGAAGCCGTCGAAAGCGCCGTAGTCCATGACGCGCACGCCGTCGATAAGATCGCCGCCGCCAGCAAAGCCGCTGCTTCTGTCGTTTTTGTAGTAATAAACCGCACTGCCATCGAATATGACTTCGTCGTCAATGACCCATTCCTTGATGGTGTGGTCAGCGGGATCGAAAGTCAGTTGGCAGAAATGCCAATCTGCGGGATTGGTGAGGAATTTTTTAATGTCGGTTGTGCCGGTTTTGTCTTCCTTGCAGACCGAAAGATTGCTCCAACCGTTGTTCTGAATCGTGAATTCGGCGATCTCAACATCGTAGTTCTTGCCGCTGGTGCCCAGATTGTGCAGCTTGGTGTAGTGCATCTTGCCGCTGGTAGTCGAGCCTTTGGCGTACCAGGAAACGAGAAGCTTGCAACCTGCTTTGAAATCTCCAGAGATATCAAATGTTGTACAGCAGTTTGCGTTTTGAGTTTCATCAGCATTGCCCATTTTGACGTAGTTTACACCAGACGGAGCTTCATTGGCATCATTAATGACCATGTCCCTGCCGTCTCCTGACCAAATGCTTCTCCAGCCCTGATTGATGAGGTCCACTCCGGCCGTATAGCCTTCGCTAGTTTCGAAGTCGATGACTTTAAGCACCGTGCTCTCCGCCAAAACGGACACCGCGCAAACAGCCACTAAAAGAACTAAAAGTTTTTTCATTTTTCCCCCCCTTTCGGGATTGTATGTTTGTTGATTAAAGTTTTCCAGGTTTTATTGGTAGAGTTATTGTAGCAAAAGGGCCCTTTGAAAAGCAAATCAGCCTTTGGGTGTATTGGCGTCCTCGATGGCTTTCTTTTCGGCCTCGATCTTCTGCTTGAGTTCCCTGGCTCTGGAGCCGTAAGGAACGGTTGCGAGGATCTTTTCGTATTCGGTTATGCGCTCGCGGCGGAGGTTTTCGGCTTTAAGTGTGTCGCCGTCTTTCTGATAAAGGTTTATAAGCTTGTTTACGGTCTCTTCCCTGCCGTAGGAATCGTTCTTCTGGCTCTCCAAAACCTCTTTGTACTGGTCGATGGCGTCGCGGGTGCGGCCGGATTTCTCAAGCATATCGGCGTATTCGCGCCTGGTGTTGATCTTTTCGTAGGGATTCTTGGTCTCCGCAATCCATTGATTGTAGATGTTGTCGGCTTTAATGTAGTCTTCCGACTTGGTGTAGATATCGGCAAGGGCCCGGTTGCGTTCGCTCTTTGTCAGGGATGTGTCGGAATTGTAGTCGTTTATTATCTCGTTGATGAGATACTGGTCCTTCTCCCCTTTCAGGGCTATGTTGAGCAGCTGGTCTCTGGCGCTGTTTCTCTTATAGGAATCGACTTCCTCGTCGTTCATATTCTCTTTAAGAAGCGAAACAGCCTGCTTACGGTCGCTTTCATCCCCTGAGTTCTGATAGACGCTGGCGAGCTGGGAGCGCTGTTCGTAGCTTTCCGGAAGCGCTTTCAAAAATTCTATCTTGCCGTCCCTGTCGTTGTTCCTGTCAAAGTACGAATTAACTCTGGAAAGGTAGTAGTCGAGGTTGTAGTCGGATCTGTTTTCCATCGCCTCTTTCACCATATCCCGGCCTTTTTCGGGATTGGAAGAGTTGAAATAGAGTTCGAGCCTTTGCGCGGGGTTGCCGGAGATCTTAGGAGCGGTCTCTAAGAAGCGGTCGACAAAAGCCTTGGCGCCTTCCTCGTCTTTAAGGTTCCTGTAGGCGTTGA
>JAFYIM010000014.1 GCA_017538635.1 bacterium | reverse complement strand
TGAAAACGCCGATGGGGTGCGTAGAATTGACCGTCCCCGTCCTCGGCGCCTACAACGCCAGCAACATCGCGGGAGCTGCGGCCGGCGCCTGCGCTCTGACGGAAGAGGTAAATCTGGCGACCTTAAAGTCCGGTTTGGAATCCGTCAAGGGCGAAAGGCTGAGGAACGAAATGCACGAGCACAAGGGCGCGCGCTTCATCCTCGACTGCTACAACGCGAACCCCGATTCCATGGCGGCATCTTTGACGATGCTGAGGGAACTCAATGTCAAAGGCCGGAAAGCCGCTCTCCTCGGCGACATGCTGGAGATAGGCGAGAAAGCCAAGAGCGCCCACTATGAGCTCGGCAAATTCGCGGCCCAATTCCTTGATGCGCTCTTCGTGACCGGCGAGTACGCTAATGATTATGCGGCCGGAGCCAAAGAGGCCAAGAGCAGCTGTCTTGTCGCCGTCTGCGAGCCCAAGGACGTCTTGGAAGCCTTGAAAGCGTACGTGAAGGCCGACGACGCGGTGCTCTTCAAAGGATCGCGCGCCAACAAACTGGAAGATTATTTCTACGAAATGTTCAAAAGCAACCAATGAAAAACACAAACAATAAAAGCAGGAACGGAATGTGTGCGGTGATTGGCGAATTGCTTCTCCCTTCCCCCTACACGAACACACACACCAAAAAGGGCATCGTCTCTACATCCGCATTCCGGTTGCGGTCCGGGGATATTTTGTCTTCGGGCCGCAACATCCTGTCAATAAGCGAGGTCAAAGGATAATATGTTCTACTACGTTTTCTTCGGATGGCTAAGCGAAAGCGTTCCGGCTTTCCACGTCTTCAAGTATATCTCGGTGCGCTCCGCCATGGCGGCGGTGACCGCGCTTGTCATCAGCCTTATCCTGGCGCCCTCCCTTATCCGCTGGCTGTACATGATGAAGATCGGCCAGGAGATCAGGCGCGACGAATGCCCGCCTTTGCACCTTCTGCACAAGAACAAGCAGGGCGTTCCGACCATGGGCGGCATACTGATCCTTCTGGCCGTCACGGTATCCACGCTTCTCTGGGCGCAGTTCTCCCTATACACGATGCTCGCCCTGGGCGTTTTCGTATCACTGGGTTTACTGGGCTTCGCAGACGACTACACCAAAGTCAAGCAGAAGAACGCCGCCGGCATCTCAGGCAAGACGAAGCTCGTCGTGCAGTCGCTGGTGGCCCTGGCTGCGGCTCTCATCCTCATTTTTTACGGCAAGGAGAGCTTCCCCTTCTATGTGCCGTTCTTCAAGAATCCCGTCATCGAGAACCTCGGCTATTACTACATCATCCTTGCCATGCTGGTCATTGTCGGAACTTCCAACGCCGTCAATCTTACGGACGGTCTGGACGGGCTCGCCATCGGCACGGTCACGATCGCTGCCCTGGCCTACCTTATCCTCGCCTATTGCGCCGGCAACTCCAAGATCGCGGAATACCTCTACATCTATTACGCCAGGGACGCCGCGGAGCTGACGGTCTTTCTGTCCGCCATGGTGGGCGCCGGACTGGGATTCCTGTGGTACAATGCGCATCCGGCCATGGTCTTCATGGGCGACACCGGAAGCTTGGCTTTGGGCGGCGCCATCGGCATCACGGCGCTTCTGGTCAGGAAGGAAGTGCTGCTTCTCATCATAGGTTTTATCTTCGTCATGGAAGCCTGCTCGGATATCATTCAGGTCGCTTCCTTCAAGCTGACGCAGAAGAGAGTCTTCCGCATGGCTCCCATACACCATCACTTTGAAATGCAGGGTTGGCCCGAGACAAGGGTCACTATGCGTTTCTTCATCTTAGCCCTCATCTTCGCGATACTGGGCTTAGCGACATTGAAACTGCAATAAGGTATAGACATTCATGCGCATCGCAATAATGGGATTGGCAAAAAGCGGCATGGCCGCCGCTAAATTAGCCCTCGACCTTGGCTACGAAGTAAGTGTCAGCGACGCTTGCTTCAACCATGGCCACGCAACTAATCCCAGCAAGGAAATGCTGGAAAGAGCCGCGGAGCTGAGAAAGAGGGGCGCCTACGTCGAAATCGGCCGTCACTCAAAGGCTTTCATTGAAGGCGCCGATCTCCTTGTCCTCTCACCCGGAGTAAAAAAGGATAACGAGGCGGTTATCTGGGCTGAGGAAATGGGCGTGGAAGCGGTCGGCGAAGTGGAGTTCGCCATCCGCCACTGTTTAGGCAAAGTTGTGGCCGTCACCGGCACGAACGGCAAGACCACGACCACTTCCCTCATTTCCCACATCCTTGACGTAGCCAATGTCCCCCACTTCACCGCCGGCAATATCGGCATCCCTTTGAGCGAATACGCGCTTAAGACTACCGACGAACACATACTGGTCATCGAGATGAGCTCCTTCCAGCTGGAGACCATAAAGGA
>JAFYIM010000198.1 GCA_017538635.1 bacterium | reverse complement strand
TTGTCGGGGATAAGCGCGCGGAAGGCGTAGTTCACGTCGAGAACAGTGCTGAAAAAATGCCAGTCAACGTTAGCCATCGATAGTATCCTTAGTGTAGAGTGGGAAAGAGGGGAAGCCCAGGAAGCGGCATTCCGGAACGGGCACGAGAGAAAAATTCTTATAGACAAGCTTCTGCATTTCGCGGGCTAAGCCTACGACGTCCGCGGAAGTCGCGCCTTCTTTGGTTTCCAGCATGTTGGCGTGTTTTCTGGAAACTACGGCCTGGCCGCAAGAAAGTGTTCCTTTTACTCCGACCTTGTCGAGGTAGTAGGCGACGCTCGGAACTTTTCCTTTAGCTTCTTCCGGCAGGAAATTCCTGAAGAAGCTGCCGCAGGTCCTTTCCTTGGGATAGCGGCGGGACCTTTGGCGGATGATCTCGTAAGCCCTGCCTTTGGCGAAGGCAGTCTCGAATTCGCTGCCCGGCTTCAAGAGGAACCTTACGGACCAGACGAGCCATTTCTCGCGATGCAGCCTGGAGACGTCGTAACCGTATTCGAACCAGTCTTTGTCAACTTCTTTAACAGAGCCGTCAAAAGATATGACTTTTGCCGAAAGCAGAAAATCCGCCAGGAAAAACTCGAAGAAGTGGGCGTTGATGAAAGCGGCGCCTCCAACAGTTCCGGGCAGCCCGGCGAATTCTTCCAGGCCCAGGGCGCTGTTATTGAGGGCGTAGTCGATTACGTCCTGCATGATTGCTCCGCAGCCGGCTTCCAAAACGATCCCTTCGGAACTTTGGTTAAGGGAAAGTTCTTTGTTGGCGGGATGGAGCACGAGGCCCTTGCATCCCGAATCGGAAATGAGCGTGTTGGCGCCTTCTCCCAAAACGTTCACGTTGAGGCCTTCTTTTTTGGCGAAGGCTAGGTCGGACTGGGCGTCCTCAATAGTTTGAGGCTCGGAAAAATATTCGGCGTTTCCGCCGGTTTTGAACCAGTTAAGCTCTCTAAGCGGGAAATCTTTTCGCATGTTCCAATTATAGCATAAGCATATTTTTTGTATAATGAAAGAAAGATAATACGCAGTAAATTAAGGATATGTTATGAGAAATATTTTGCTGTCCGCGCTGTTTTTTGCGGTCTCGGCTTCTGTTTTCGCCACGACCGGCAACCTTGATCTTAAGGTCGCCGTTGTTTGCTACAACCCTTATATGACGAACGTTGCCGAGCTCACCCAGGCCAGGAGATTGAACGCCGTCTTCGGCTGGCCGACCGGGCAGTCAATGGCCGCCCAGCAGAAGTCCTGGTGGAAGGAAGCCACGGACGGAATGGTCAAGGCTGATTTTGTCGTTGTCACGAACCTCAACATCTTCCCCTTGATGACGAGCGGCAAGCGTTTTGATCAGCAGAGCTACTACGACTACTGGAAGAAAGGGGAGAAAGACAAGCATCCAGGCGGCTCCTTTGACTATGCGCATTTTCTTACCAACGACGTGCCCTGGATGATTCCGGCCATCGAAGACGGCAGGATCGACCAGGTCTGGCTCTACGGCTGGCCGGGCATGGATACGAACGAGACGCGCCTCTTCGGCAAAGGAGCTTTCGGCTGCAATTCCTTCGGCTTCTCTGCACTGCAGAACGAAAGGATGTTCATGATGTGCATGCCCAGTATCGAGCGTTCCGATACGCCGATGGAAAACTTCGGCCACGGCTGCGAATGGCACCTGGGCATTTCTTTTCACAACTACGTCTATTCCTTCGACGGCGGCATA
>JAFYIM010000197.1 GCA_017538635.1 bacterium | reverse complement strand
GTTCCCGTATTCGCGCCCAGCGACGACTGGGATCTCTTTTTGAAGCTTGCGGAAAATGAAAAAGGCGTTTACGTAAAAGAGCCCCTGGTCAAGTTCCGCTCCCATAAGACTTCTACGGGAAAGCGTCAGCGCGACCTGATCTTCATGGCGCAGGAAGAAGTTCTGCGCCGGCATGAAGAAAAACTTAAAAGTCTTGTTCCCGCCGGCGCTCTCAGTTTCAGGCGTTCTAGAATCTATTTCCACCTTGCCCAAATTTACGCTGAGAAAAAAGACAGTATTAAAGCGAAGCAATATTTCAAAATGGCCCTGAAAGAAAAGCCGTTCCGCGCGAAGTGCTGGTCGCGGTATCTTAAATTCCTGCTGGGATTCTGATGAACATAGTTTTGACAAGATTGCAGAATATCGGCGACATGCTGACTTTCATCCCGGCTCTGAGGACGCTGAGAAAGGCTTTGCCGCAGTCGAAGATTACGGTCCTGGCCAAGCACAGGGGCGGGTTGGAAGTTTTGAAAAACTGCCCTTACTGCGACAAGGTCGTAATCGCTCCCAAAAGCGGAGCGATATTCGACAAATTCAGGATGCGCAGAGAACTAAAGGAATTCGGACCTATCGATTATTTTGTCATTTCTCCGCAGGATCTGGGCAGAGTCCCCTGGGCGCTCTTTTGCGGCGCCAAGCATATCAGCGCCTATCCCTCGTTCGTAAATTACGGCGAGATCAGAAGGGAAAAAATGGTTAGTTTCATCGACCTTCCCTGCGTTTACGACCAGAGCCTGACGGAAATAGAAAACTGCCTCAGGCCCGTTCTGAACGTCCTGGACGACTTAGGTGTTCCTCTGCCGAAAGACTACAGTTTGGCTCTGGAATTCTCCTGGTACACCGCCGACGACATCTCGGAAGCGAGGAAACTGCTTCGCTCCTACGGCAGGGAAGCTGGCGAGGATTACGTCGTGATGGCTCCCATCAGCAAGCGCGCCGCCAAGAACTGGCCGAGAACGCGCCTCATTAGGCTTCTGAGGGCCATGCAGGAGGAATGGGGTGTAAGGATATTCCTTTTGGGCGGAACGGCCGAAAAAGAGGCTTTGGATGGCTTGGCGCAGGAAGCGGAAGGCGTTTTCTCTTTGGCCGGCAAAACCACTTTGGCCCAGACGGCCGCCGTTATGGCGGAGAGCGTTTTCTTTTTCGGCGTGGATTCCGGCCCGGCTTTCATGGCCACCGCCTTGGGCCTTCCAAGCGTTGTGCTCTACGGACCGGCGGATTTTTACCGCTGGCGTCCGCCCGTCGTCACCAGCCAGCGTCTCAATCTTTTCAAGCCCTTCCCCTGCAGCCCCTGCCGTGAGCAGGTCTGCCCGCGGGAGAACGCCTGTCTGGGCGCCATCGGCTATGACGAAGTCTGGCAGGCCTGCAAACGTTTTTACGGGCCGCAAAAAGAAGAAGGAGAGCAGCAATGAAGATCTCCTGGCAGTTCTACAAAGACGGCGAAAACGTTTTCCAGCCCGGTTTTCTGGAAGATCCCGATAATTGCCTGAATTCCAACGCCCAGCTATTGAAGAGCAGCGGCTACCACCGTTTCATTTACCGTCTTGACGACAAATTGGTGAAGGCTTTCACCTTCTCGAGGTTTATTGAGAAGCTGAAATGGAAGAGGGGATTCTCCGCGCCGCAGAAGGAATGGAACATTATGAAAGTGCTCTTCAAGGAAGGCATCAGCGTTCCTGAACCGATAGCGATAGGTCATGCGGAAGAAAACGGCAAGATAAAAGTCTGGCTTATTTCCCGCTTCATTCCTGGCTGCGTCACTTACGACGAGATGCGTCCTGACTGGAAGGCGCCAGGCGCCAAAGAGCAGGTCGTAAAATTGGCCCAGCTCATATCCGGCATGCATGCCGCTTTCATTGTCCACCGCGATCTCCATGCCGGCAACCTTCTCTGGCAGGCGAAAGAAAAGAAATGGTACCTTACCGATTTCCAACATGCCAGGAGAGGATTCTGCACAAGGGTTCAGCTTGAGGAGGATATAACGCAGCTGCAGCATTGCCTGGGGAAAAAAGTCCCCATAAGGACGCGCATAGAATTCCTCAAAGCTTACATATGGAATTTCGCTGTCATCACCGAGACAACGGAAACGCACAGCCGCCGCGACTATCACAGCGTCTGGCACGAAGTCGCCGAGAACATCAGAGGATATGACCTTTCCCAGGCCAAACACAGGAGCCGCCGTGCTTTCAAGAGCAACCGCGATTTCATGCCCCTGAAAGTTTGGAACGGAGGGAAAGGATTTATGCGCAAAGGCGAATCGCAGGTTTTGGTGAAGGACGTTTGCGAACTTCTGGAGAAGAAAGATTGGCAGAACGAAAAATACGTCACTCGTTTCGAAAGGAAGGGGAACGCTTGCTCCGCTATTTACGATCATCCTCAGGGTAAAGTGGCAATCGATTTGCAGGAGACCAAGTTTTCGCTTTGGGAGAGGCTTTTTCCCTTCAAGCGTGCGGAGAGGAGAATTTGGCGCGCCGCCGCCAGGCTAACCCTACTGCACATACCGTGTGAGAGACCGCTGCTCATTGGGCGCTCAGCGAATTCCTACGCCTATGTCTATCTTGTCCGCGGCGTTTTCAATTTCATGGAAGCGTTCCAAATGGCGCAGAATGATCCCCAAAAAAGGGAACAGATGCTAATTAAACTCGCCAAGCTTGCCGCCCGTATGCACAACTGCGGTATAGCCCACGGCAACTTCTTCTGCGAACAAGTTGCCGTGGCGGAGGACGGCGCCATATACATCAGAAACTTCAGGAAGATGAGATTCTCTTCGAACTGTTCCTGGTTCAGAAGAGTGGACGATCTGGCGAGGCTTCTGACTTTTTCCGGCTCTTTGCTTTCGTATTGCGAACAAAGACTGTTCATAAGGACCTATATTGCCAATCTTGTGGAAACCATCGACGCCAGGCTTCTCATCACCGACGTTGCCTACAAGGCGGCCATTATTCTGAGCGAAGAAAATGAAAGATGACGAACTGCTCGATACCAAGCTGACTGACGAACCGCCCTGGAAGCTTATAAAGAGGACTCCGCTCGTAGAGTGTCCCTGGCTCTCCCATTACGCCGACCAGATAATCTGCTCCGACAATAAGGAAATAGAGTTCCACGCCATCGAATACCCGATGCCGGTCGTGGGCGTTCTGCTCCTGGACGACCAGAACAGGGTATTGTTGACCAAACAATACCGCTATATGGTGAAAAGCTACGACTGGGAGCTGCCGGCCGGCAACGCCGATCCCAAGGAAGATCTCGAGGCGGCTTGCCGAAGGGAAACGCTGGAAGAGACCGGCTACGCTATGAAGGAATGCAAACTAATTAAGACCTTCTATCCCCAGATCGGCCGCAGCAACCACTGCTTCAACCTTTTCATCGGAACAGGCCCGGAAAAAGTCAGCGACGATTACGACAAGGGAGAGACTTTCGGCCTAAAATGGTTCACCCCGGAAGAAGCCAAAGCCCTCTGTAAAAGCGACAACTGCCGCGACGGCTTCTGCCTTCTGGCCCTGAACATGTGGTTCGCAGGGCTGCCGATTTGACTTCCAGAGGCGATTATAGTACTATAATCTTCACCATTCTTTGAAAACCTATGCGCGGGTGGTGGAATTGGTAGACACGCTAGCTTGAGGGGCTAGTGGGATTAAACCCGTGCGAGTTCAAGTCTCGCCTCGCGCACCATTCAAAGGAAAAAAGACCGCCTTCCCAAGGCGGTCTTTTTTTTATTCTTCTCTGAGCCAGACGATCACGCTGCCGGGCTCCCGGTTGTCCCAGGCGTAGTAGGGGACGGCCTTGAAATCGACTTCTTTGCC
>JAFYIM010000196.1 GCA_017538635.1 bacterium | reverse complement strand
GTGCAGCGGAGCCAGTTTGCCGCATTCTTCAATGCAGGCGATGACTTCGTCGTTGATGACCGCGGAGGAGAAGAACTTTTCGCCGCCGTGCACCACGCGGTGTCCGAAGGCGTCGATCTTCTGCCCTTCTTTCAGGACGTCTTTCTTCAGGGCTTCAATGACGTAAGAGACCGCTTCCGTGTGGTCGGAGGCTTTTATAGGCGAACTGGGAAGCTTCGTTTCGCCGTAGGACATCTTGAACATGGCGTCGCCGCCCAAGCCGATGCGCTCCACCAAACCTTTGGCGGCCACGGTGCGTTCGGGAAGAGAGATAAGCTGGAATTTAAGACTGGAACTGCCGCAGTTGATGACAAGAATAAACATTTTTTCTTCCTTAAATTTAATTAGAATTTTTTCCATTCGTAAGTTTTGCCGTTGCTGACTTCCACCCAAATGCCTTTGGCTTTAGCGGCGTAAACGGCGGCGTAAGTCTTCTGGATCTCGGCCACGGTCGTGTTCTGGCTCTTGGCTTCCTCTTCGTAGAAGGCCTTCCTGGCGGCGTTCAGCTTCTTGACGGCTTCCCCGGCGGCGGCGGCGACTTTGGGATCGCACTTCTCCGGTTTGCCGATGTAAGTGACATAACCGTCCTTGTTCTCCCCGACGTAGCCGGTCTTCATGTATTTGACGTACGTGTCGGCGAAAAGCTTCTTCATTTCCTGGTAAGCCTGGGATTTCTGCTCGGCGGCTTCGCAGCTAGAGATCGAGAGAGCCGCGACAAAACGTTCCATCACTCTCACGAAAGCGGAATCCGGCTCCGGTTCGGGCTCGTCGTCGAGTCCGGCATAGAGGTCGTCCACCACTTCCTCGGCGTGCTGGTAGATGTGAATGTTGATCTCAGCGTTGATGGCGATGGGCTTCTCGGCGTCGCCGGTGATCTTGACTTCCGGGGTGCAGGCCAGAAGAGCCGCAAGGCCCAGCGCGGCGCAAACGAAAATGGCGAGGTTTTTCATAATATTTCCTTGGTTTTAGATTAAGTTATCTTTTAATTTTACCAAAAACGAAGGCTTTTTTCGGCCTCCCTAAGCCCAACAGCCGGAGACAGGTCAAAAATGCCCATAGAAAACACGCCGATTTGCTATAATGAAATAAACTCAATTAACCAACAGGAGAAACAAATGAAACGTTTATCCCTTCTCCTCTTAGCAGTGATCTTTGTCGCGGCCATGAGCGTCATGGCTGAGGAAGAGGTCATCTGGTCCGAGGATTTCAGCACCTATACCACGGGCGACCTGATGTCCGCCCACAGCAACGAATGGACCACCACCGGCCCCCACCTCATCGTGGAAGAAGCCGACGGCAACAAGTGCGTCAAGTTCTTCGCCCCCGACGGCGAATCCTTGAAAAGCCTTAGCTTCATCAAAGTCCCCGACACCACCCCTCTCTGCGGCCGTTACTACATCCGCTTTTCCTGCAGATTGAAACTCTTCAAGGAATCCCAGGTCATGCACGGTTTCCGCGGCCCTGAAGACTACTTCATGTTCGACTTTATCAACAAGCACGGCGACGGCTACGGCGTGGACTGCGACCGTTCCTACGGATCTTTGCTCTTCACCGACGGCCGTTTCCCCCACGAACAGTGGGCCGACTACAGCTTCCTGATGGAGATCACCCCGAGCGCCTACCGTCTTAAAAACATGGTGGTGAACGGCGTCACCAACGAATACGACATCGCCGTCAAGATCAGCGGCAGCGGCTCCATCGGCACCAGACTCTTCTTCGGCGGCTGGGGCAACCCCGAGTTCTATCTCGATGACTTCAAGCTGACCAAAGTCCTTAAGGAAGGCCAGCCCGTCACTGCTGCTGTTGTCAACGGCAACCTTGATCTGAACACTGACGAGACCACCATCAGCATCATCAACAAGGGCGCCGGCTCCTTCAACTACAAGGCCACCATCGCCAGCGGCTTCGACTTCGCTTCGCTTGAGGACGATGAAGGCACCTGCGAAGGCGCGGCCACCGTCAAGTTCAAAGTTGACCGCGCCGCCATGGGCAACCAGTACTACCACGTGCCCGTCACCATCGACGGCGGCGAAGCCGGCAGCGTCACCGTTTACGTCGGCGTGGCCAGCGGCCTCGTCCTCATGAACTGCGACTTCGAATGCTACGAGGAAGGCAAGCGCCTCCCCGACCAGGACACCCTCTGGCAGAGCAACGGCCCCCACTACGTCATCACCGACGAAGGCAGCAAGTGCATGCGCTTCTACGCTGAGGAAGGCGGCTCGCTCTACAACATCACCTACAACTCCATCCCCGACACGAAGCAGTACACCACGAACTACTACGTCAAGTTCTCCTGCCGCATGAAGGTCCTGGAAGAATCCCAGGTCATGCACGGTATCAGGAACTACTTCATGTTCGACGCCATCAACAAGCTTGGCAACGCCTACGTTGTTGACTGCCACCGCTTCTACGTCACCGAGATGAAGCTCACGACCGGCTCCTTCCCCAACGGCAAGTGGACCGACTACAGCTTCGTGATGGACATCACCCCTGGCTCCTACCGCCTGAGATCCATGACCATCAACGGCGTGACCGACGACTTCAACCTGCCCAAGGGCGAAGAGTCCGGCCAGGGCGAAATTGGCAACGCCATCTACTTCGGCGGCTGGGGCCAGCCCGATATTTACATCGACGACATCCAGCTTGAACTGGTCGAGAAAGAAGCCAAGCCCGAACTGGAC
>JAFYIM010000195.1 GCA_017538635.1 bacterium | reverse complement strand
GCTCTGGTCTATCGGCATGGCGCTGGGCGTTCTTCTTGCCGCGCTCTCCCCAGGCTATCAGAGCGACCTTATGAGCTACCTTTTCGGCAATATATTGCTCATCTCTCCTCTGGACATTGTGAACGTTGTCGTTCTCGACGCGATCATAATCATAATCACCGCGCTTTTCTACAAGCCGCTCCGCATCGTCTGCTTTGACGAGGAATACGCGACGCTCAGGGGACTGCCTACCAATTTCTTCTACCTTCTTCTGCTTTCCCTTATCGCGCTGACCGTCATCTGCGTCATGCGCGTAGTAGGCCTCATAATGGTTATCGCCCTGATGGCGCTGCCGCCCACCATGATGCTCAGGCACACCAACCGCCTCCACGTCGTCATGCTCGGCTCCTCTCTTATCAGCGCCGCGCTTATCGCCGCCGGGCTTTTCATTTCGTTTAGGTTCGACTATCCCTCCGGCGCGACCATCGTTCTTCTGACAGGCCTGGTCTTCCTCATTAAGACAGTAATTTCCGAACTTCGCGCCAAAGCCTGAAAAGATCAGGCCGAAATGGTATAATATAAGCCTAGAAAGAGGCTTTTATGACACAGAGAGAAATAGACGAAATTAGCCTAGAAAATGCTAGAAAGATTTTCGAGACTGGCGAAGTTTACGGCTGCGAAGTCGGGACGGTCGCCGGGCTTTGCGCTATTCACTTCGCGCTCTTTCAAGGTCTTTACGATTTCGCCGGCAAAATAAGGGAGCTCAACATTTCCAAAGGCAATTTCCGCTTTGCGAACGCTCTCTATCTTCCGCAGATACTCCCTGTCATAGAAAAGATGTCCGAAGATAGTTTCGACGCTATTATTAAAAAATACGTTGAAATGAACATTGCCCATCCCTTTATGGAGGGCAACGGCAGGGCGACGCGTATCTGGCTCGACATGATCTTGAAAAAGCGCCTTGGAAAGGTCGTAAACTGGAGCCTTATAGAAAAAGACCAGTATCTTTCCGCTATGGAAAGAAGTCCGGTCAATGACTTGGAATTGAAAACACTTTTAGAAAAAGCCCTGACCTCCGAAACAGAAAACCGAGAGATCATTTTCAAAGGCCTGGAGCGCTCCTACTACTACGAAGGCTACGAAGCACTCAAATAAATTCTGCCATTGCTTGGTTGGCGAGTTCGATGCCGCGGCGGGTGAGTTTCAGGGTTCTGCCTTTATAGGTCACGAGTTTGCGCTCTGAGAGATCTTCTATCTGCTTTTGAAATAATTCTTCATCCTGGGGCGTCAATAAGATGCCATCGCTTTTTCTGAGGCCCAGGTAAATCCTTTCGCCTAGCTTTTGGATCCTGTTTAGCGGTTTGGTGGTGATCAACTTCCAGGCGGGATCGATGTGGGCGCGCTTTGCTGTGTTTTGATAGGGGAAGCGGCAGTAGCTGTGGGCGCCCGGGCCTAAACCGAGGTAGTGTTTCTCAGTGTCCCAGTAAGCGGAGTTGTGGCGGGAGTAAAAGCCTACTCTGGCGGCGTTGGAGATCTCGTACATTTCAAAGCCTTGTTCTTTGAGCAGTTTTCTGGCCAGCCAATATTCTTTCATTGTCATGGCGTCGCTGGGCAGCGTCGGGTTTTCTTTTTGCAGCGGCGTGCCTTTTTCTAGGGAGAGGGCGTAGAAGGAGATGTGCTCGGGCTGCCAGGAGAGCAGTTCTTTTACGGTGTTTTGCCAGGAGGAGATAGTTTGATGCGGCAGGCCGTACATGAGGTCCAGAGAGATGTTCTTGAAACCGTTTTTCCTAAGAGTCAGATAGGCTTCTTTGGCTTCCTTGGCATTGTGCAGGCGGCCCAGGTATTGGAGCTCGTTGTCCTGGAGAGATTGGACGCCAAGGCTTATGCGGTTTATGCCGGCTTGCTGCCAGAATTTTAGATCCTGCTCTTTAAATGCGGCGGGGTTCGCCTCAAGGGTACATTCGATATCGGGTGTCCAGCGAACGGCCTCTTTAACGGCCTCACAGACGCTTAAAATGGCTTTGCCGGGAAGAAGCGAGGGCGTTCCTCCGCCGAAATAGACGCTGGATAGCTCCCGGTAGGGCATGAGGGGAAGAAGCGATCTGATCTGGGCGACGAGAGATTTGACGTAGAGGTCGATCTCATCGTTTTTCGGGGGATGACTGTAAAAGGCGCAGTAGCGGCATTTTCTGAGGCAGAAGGGGACGTGGATGTAGAGGGCAAGTTTTTGGGGAGGAGCGGTTCTGGGAAGAGAGATGTTTTCCGCCAGGGCTTTGGCAAGAAAAACATCGTTGGGGAGAAGATCGTAGCTTAGGAGATCTTGCCTTTTCACCCAGGCGAGTTTTGCGTGCTCAAGGGGAATGGGATCGGAGCCTTTGAGTTTTGCGCTGACGCCCACCAATCTGATGTTGGTGGTCTTGTCGTAAACGATCCCGGTGGGGATGATGTCGGCATTTAATTCCTCTTTTATTTCCCTTACGGCGCAAGCGGAGAAAGTCTCGCCTGCTTTCCTTTTGCCGCCAGGGAATTCCCAGCCAATAGGATCGCCATTCTGGTCTTTTCTCAGGGCTAAAAGGATCCTGCCGCGATCTTCTATTACGGCGGCTGAGACTTCGAGGGGAGGATTACTCAAAGCGCTTGAAGAGGAGGACGGCGTTGTGACCGCCGAAGCCGAAGGTGTCGGACATAGCTGCGCGGACCTTCAATTCCCGGGCTTTGTTCGGCACGTAGTCCAGGTCGCATTCCGGATCGGGCTCTTCGTAGTTGATGGTCGGGGGAACGATGCCGGTCTCGATGGCTTTGACGCAGAAAACGGCTTCCAATCCGCCGCAGCCGGCTACGCAGTGTCCCGTCATGGACTTGGTGGAACTTACGCAAAGCTCCCTGGCGTGCTCGCCGAAGACGGTCTTGATGGCGTTCGTTTCCATCACGTCGTTGTGGTGCGTACTTGTGCCGTGGGCGTTGATGTAATCGACGGTGTTGGGGTCAATTTCAGCTCTTTCTATGGCCTGGCGCATAGCCATGGCAACAAAGGAGCCGCTCGGCTCCGGAGCCGTGACGTGGTAGGCGTCCGTGGATTGGCCTACGCCGCCCAATTCGCAGTAGATGCGGGCGCCTCTGGCTTTGGCGTGGGCGAGCGTTTCCAAAACGATGACGCCGGCGCCTTCGGAAATGACGAAGCCACTTCTGTTGCGGTCGAAGGGGCGGCTAACCCTGGTGGGATCGCCGTCGCCATCCCAACTTGACAGGGCTTTCATATTGGCGAAGGTCGCGATGGAAAGCTTGCAGACGGGGGCTTCGGAACCGCCGCAGATGGCGATTTTTTCGAAGCCTGCCCTTAATCTTAAGAAAGCGGTGGAGATGGCGTCGTTTCCGGAGGCGCAGGCGGTGGCTACGCCGCAGGTGAAGCCGTGGATGCCGTAGCGCATGGCTATCGTATGCGCGCCTACGTCAGCCGTGCCGGAAGGGACCAAAAATGGCGTGACGCGGCCGGGGCCTTTTTCAAACATGACGCCGCAGGTCTTCTGAATATTGTCGATGCCGCCGATGCCGGAACCCATTATTATGCAGACGTCGTGGTTGTCGCCTCTTGCGGCGAAATCTATGCCGCTGTCCCTGACCGCTTCCATGCCGGCGTTGACGGCGTGGAGGACGGAACGGTCGTAGCGGGCGGCGTCTCTCTCGCTGAATCCGCCAGGCGTCGGGTCGTAATGGCATTCGCCGGCGATGTGGACTTTGTTTTCGGTGGAATCGAAGAGCGTGATGGGGCCGATGCCTGATCTGCCGTTTATGACGCTATCCCAGTTATTGGCGACTCCGTACCCTGTGGGGGCGACGGCGCCAAGGCCGGTG
>JAFYIM010000194.1 GCA_017538635.1 bacterium | reverse complement strand
GTTTCTTTCGCATGCTACAGCCGCCTGAACGCGACGGACCTCAACAGCGAAAGGAGGAGAGCTTCAATAGGCGCCGTCGGCGAGGAAGGCTTTTATCCTTGGGAAAACTGGCACGCCCAGTCCAAGCCCTGGCGCTGGTGCGGAAGATCAGGCGCCATGTGCGTCAAGAAAATGAACAATTACGCCTCGTTTGAACTGATCAGCAATTTCCCGAAGCTTGGCGATGATCCCCAGAATGTTACGGTCTTCGTTAACGGCGAAGCCAGAACGAACGTTACGCTTTCCGTTCCCGGCGAGATTTACAAAGTGAACGTGCCCGTCGGCTACGCCCTGCCTTTCGACGCCGTGGACGGGCAATGCGTGGCTTTCAGGCTCACCTGCGAGAAAACCTGGCGTCCCTGCGACTACGGCGTTCAGGGGGACGAGAGGACTTTGGGCGTAGCCATGAGCAATATTCGCTGGCACAAGGAAAAGGACGCCGAAGGCGGCTTCTACAATAGGGAGACCGATCCCAAGGGAACGGTGTTTTCCTGGACTAGGGCGGAGGCGCATTTCGAGTACTTGGGAAAACGTTCCGACTTCAGGCTGAAACTCAGGGCCGGCAATCCTTTCCTGCGCTACTATCCCTTGTCCGCTGCGATCTACATAAACGGATATTATCTGGACACCGTCGTCCTGGGCGACAAGCTGTGGCGCTCTTTTGAATACGACATACCGGACGATATTCCTTTGAGAAAAAGCAATCTGGTGGAATTGATCGCCTCCAGGCAGTGGATGCCGAGGCACTACGGTTTTGCGGACGACAGGGAGCTGGGCGTGGCCGTTTCATTGGAAGAATGGCAGCCAAGCGTTACGAACGTCCTAAGCGAGGCGGGGAAATGATGATCTACGGGCCGCGCGAAACAGAACAGGCCGCGAAGATAGGCGAGGCCATGAAGTTCAGGGGCGTGACTATAAGCACCGCCGAGTCCTGCACCGGCGGCGGCCTTTCCGCCTGCTTCGTTTCCGTGCCGGGCAGCTCCTCCTGGTTCAAGGGCTCGGCCGTGGCGTACCAGAACGAGATCAAAAGAGACCTTCTGGGAGTGAGCGAGGAGATCATTCGCGAGAAAGGCGCGGTCAGCGAGGAGTGCGTGGCAGCCATGGCGGAAGGAGCCAGGAGAATTTTTAAGACGGACATGGCTTGCGCCGTGAGCGGCCTGGCCGGCCCGGAGGGAGACGGCTCGGACAATCCCGTAGGAACTGTCTGGATCGCGATAGCCCTGTCTTACAAGACGAAGACAAAACGCTTTCTTTTCAAAGGGAGCAGGGAACATATCAGGCACTTGACCATCATGGAGGCGCTCTCCATGATCTGGGAAGAGATTATTTAAAAAACATCAGGAGATAAATTATGGCAACAGCTGAAAAAAATGAAAAACTGAAGGCTTTGGAAGCTGCCATCGGGCAGATCGAAAAGCAGTTCGGCCAGGGGTCGATCATGCGCCTTGGGGAAAACCATGTGGCGAACATTCCCGTGATCCCGACGGGCGCCCTGACGCTTGACTTGGCCCTTGGCGTGGGCGGCATCCCGAGAAGCAGGATCACGGAAGTGTACGGCCCTGAGTCCAGCGGCAAAACGACCCTGGCTTTGAGCGTGGTGGCCAACGCCCAGAAGATGGGCGGCGTGGCAGCCTACATCGACGCCGAGCACGCGGTCGATCCCGGTTATGCCAGGAGAATAGGCGTGGACTTGGACAGCCTTCTTATTTCCCAGCCGGATTGCGGCGAAGACGCGCTCTCCATCGCTGAGACTTTGGTCAGGTCAAACGCCGTGGACGTCGTCGTGATCGATTCCGTGGCCGCGCTTGTTCCCAAAGCTGAGATCCAGGGGGAGATAGGCGATTCATTCGTCGGACTCCAGGCGAGATTGATGTCGCAGGCTCTGAGGAAACTCACTTCCATAATCGGACGCTCCCGCTGCGCCTGCATCTTCATCAACCAGATCAGGGAAAAGATCGGCGTGATGTTCGGAAATCCCGAAACTACGACCGGCGGACGCGCCCTGAAGTTCTATTCCTCCTGCCGGCTCGACAT
>JAFYIM010000193.1 GCA_017538635.1 bacterium | reverse complement strand
CACATCGCCCTTAACGTGCATCCCGCCGACGGCGTCAGGAACCACGACTTCTGCTACGAGGATTTCATGAAGGCCATCGGCGAGAGCACGGAAGGCGAACGCATCGTGCCTTTCCAGGCCGGCAGCAAGAAATATATGGACGCCTATTTCAAGTACGCCCACGAGCCTTTTGAAAAGGAAGGCGTGGACATCTGGTGGGTGGACTGGCAGCAGGATTACATCTATCCATTTGTTTCCGGCGTTCCTGGTTTGAAGCACTGGCCCTGGCTGAACAAGCTCTATTACGAATACACCGACAGGCCGGAAAGAAGAGGCTTGTCCTTGGCGCGCTGGGGAGGATTAGGCGACCAGAAGCATCCTCTGGAATTTTCCGGCGACACGGGCGGTACCTGGGAGATGCTGCAGTTCGAAGTCTGCATGACGCCCGTTTCCGCCAACGCTGGCTGCTGCTACTGGTCGCACGACCTGGGCGGATTCTTCAGCGGCCGCGACGGCGAGATCTACGCCCGCTGGCTGCAGTTCGGCGCGATCTCGGCGGCCTTCCGCCTGCACTCCTGCGGCGACATCGACAAGCGCCCCTGGTTCTGGCAGGACTATGCGCAAAAGTCCGCCAGGGGAAGCTTCGACCTGAGGTCGAAATTGATGCCTTACATCTACACCGCGGCGGAAAAACTTTATTCCGAGAGCCTGCCCTTCATCAGGCCTTTGTATTACGATTATCCCGAGGACGAGGCGGCTTTCCGCAATCCGAGGGAATTTTTGCTTGGCGACGGCATGCTGGCCGCGCCCATCGCCGAGAAGGGCAGGGGAGGATCCTTCGTTTCCACCAAGGTCGTCTATTTCCCAAGTGACGGCTGGGCTCAGTATTTCACAGGCGAAGGCTACGATAAAGGTTATTCTTTGGTCAGCGCCGACCTCTACGAATTCCCGCTCTTTGTTAAGAAGGGCTATCCGCTCGTCCTGGGACAGACCGGAAAGAGGATGGCCGACCTGCCCAGCGCGCTGACCGTCATGGTCTTCCCGACGGAAGGGGACGGCAAAGGGGAGAGCGAACTCTATGAGGATGACGGCACGAGCCTCGCCTACAAGGAAGGAAAAAGCGCGCGCACGCCTTTCTCCTACGAGAGGAAAGGCAACGTCCACAAGGTGACTTTCGGAGAAACAAAAGGTGACTTCGAGGGCAGGATCGCGCAGCGTCCCGCCTTTGTGGTCCTGAGAAACATCGCTTCCTACAAGGAGGCGAAGTCCATGGGGCAGAGCGTGCAGGCTGACTTCGACGCGGAAAAGCGCACGCTGACGATACCTTTGGCGGACACGCTGCCCGGGACTTTGGAAGTCGAGGCCGAGACGGTGGCGCCCGAGGCGATCGCAGCGGCGGAAATTGCAAGGCGCTCCGCCCTTCTGCCGGCTGAGGATAAGCTCGGCAAACTTCTGGTGGCGGGCTGCGGCCTCGGCGTGACCGACGAAAGCGCCTACGGTTACGACAACCGATATGTTTACCGCTTCTTCCCGGGAGGTTTGGTCGAAAATGTTACCATTACGGAAGAGGGGAGCGGCAACGTAGTGAGAGTGAACTTTGAAAAAAACAGCAAGGAGCCTGTGGTGCTGCTTCCTTCCGGCGGGAAGGAAAAGCGCGTGAGCTTCCTTGGACTGGAAGAAAAATACTAGGAGGAAAACATGTCTTATTTTCTGCTTTTATCGCTTTGCGCACTGTTTGTTTTGCCAATGAACGCGGCCGCGGTCGTTGGCACGGAAGTCTCGACTGCCAAGACGCCGACGCCCAAAGTCAATCCTATGATCATCGACGGCATCCTCAGGCTTTCCATCATCGACGAGGGCTGCATGAGGGTGGAAAGGGGTACTTTCCATGACGAACAGACTATGTT
>JAFYIM010000192.1 GCA_017538635.1 bacterium | reverse complement strand
TTTCCACTCAGCCGCCCCCGCTCCCCTAGCATCAAGGGAAAGCACGAAAACCGCTGCTAAAAACCAAAAAATCAGTTTGGGGATTTTCATGTTCGATACTCCTTGCTGAATTAAAATGACCTTAGCTATCTTAAATCAATTATAGCAAAAAAGTTGTAACCATTTTTACGAATATACGGCTCTAACCTCAAAGAGCGGGACTTTCTGATATAATAAATAAAATTAAATTAAGGAATATTTTTATGTTGGAACAAATCGCTAACGAACTGGAAAATCTTAAGAAGGAAGCGACTTCGGCCATAGAGGCGGCGAAAAGCACTGCCGAACTGGCCGAGCTTGACATCAAGTATTTGGGACGCAAGGGCTCTTTTGCCGCTTACATGTCCCGCATGAAAGACCTTTCCAACGAGGAAAGGCCGGCTTTCGGCAAGATCGTGAACGAAGCCAAGACCGCCGTCTCCACATCGCTTTCCGACCGCCGCATCGCCCTTCTCGTGGCGGAAGACACCGCCAAACTGAAAAAGGACATGATCGACGTGACGCTGCCCGGGCGCTTCGCCTCGGTGGGCTCCATCCATCCGACCTCCGCGGCCTTAAAAGAGATCTCGGATATCTTCCTGAGATTGGGCTTCACAATTGAGGAAGGCCCGGACGTGGAGGATGAATGGCACAACTTCGACGCCCTCAATATTCCCGACACCCATCCGGCGCGCGACGTGCAGGACACTTTCTTCGTAAAGTCGCCCAAGGACGTCGCCGAGTCCGGCAACAAAATACTTATGCGCACCCACACTTCACCCGTGCAGGCGAGGACGATGGAGAAGCAACAGCCTCCCATCCGCTTCATAGCGCCCGGCAGAGTTTACCGCAACGAGAGGATCGACGCCTCCCACTACACCATTTTCCATCAGATCGAAGGATTGTATGTGGACAAGAACGTGACCTTCGCGCAGCTTAAGGGAACGCTGATGAACTTCGCGAAGATCTACTACGGTCCGCAGGCCTCCATCAGGCTGCGCCCGGGGTTCTTCCCCTTCACGGAACCCAGCGCTGAAGTCGATATCACCTGCACGGTCTGCGGCGGCAAAGGCTGCAGCGTCTGCAAAGGCACGGGCTGGGTGGAAGTTTTGGGCGCCGGCATGGTGCATCCCAACGTCTTCAAAGCCGCCGGCTACACCGATCCCGACATCACGGGCTACGCCTTCGGCTTGGGCGTCGAGCGCCTCGCGATCCTAAAGTACAGGATCGACGACATCCGCCTCTTCTACGATAACGACATCCGCTTCCTGGAGCAGTTCATCTAAGTCATGATCAGAGTTGGCCAGGGATTCGACGTTCACGCCTTCACGCCGGGAAGACCTCTCAAGCTTTGCGGCGTCACTGTTCCCTATGAACTGGGGCTGCTCGGCCATTCCGATGCGGACGTAGCGACGCATGCCTTGATGGACGCTCTTCTTGGCGCCGCAGCATTGGGCGACATCGGAAAACTCTTCCCTGACACCGATCCCAAATACGCCGGCGCTGACAGCACCGCGCTTTTAAGGGAAGTCGCCGCGCTCCTGAAAGAGAAAAATTTTACGATCATAAATTTCGACATAACCATCATTGCGCAGGAACCGAAGATCAGCCCTTACGTTGGATCAATGCGGGCTATTTTGGCGTCCAGCTGCGGCATACCCATTGACTGTGTCAGCGTAAAAGCGACCACTACGGAAAAGCTCGGCTTTACGGGAAGAAAGGAAGGCATTGCCGCCCTAGCCTGCGCTCTTATCGAGAAGAATTAATGTCAAATAAGAAAGAACACTGGGGATCCTCTTTCGGATTCATAATGGCCATGGCCGGTTCCGCCGTGGGACTTGGCAATATCTGGCGCTTCTCCTTCATAACCGGACAGAACGGCGGCAGCGCTTTTTTGATCGTTTACCTTGCCTGCGTTATTTTCGTCGGCATTCCCATCATGCTCTGTGAACTGACCATGGGCAGGGCTTCCCAATCGAACCCTGTCAGGACCTTCCACAAGCTGGGCGCGGAAAAATCGAAACTGTCCTACGGATTGGGCGTCATAGCGCTTCTGATGGCCGTGGGTTTCCTGAGCTTCGGGCACTTCTTCTACGCCGCGCTGCTTTCCATTGTCGGCGTTTCCTTCATCTATTTCGGCTGGGTGACGCTGGGCGTCATCTACGGCGCCGTCACTCCCCTTTTCATTCTGGCCTATTACGGCGTGGTGGGCGGCTGGACGCTCATTTACGTCTGGAAATCGCTTTTAGGGCAGCTTAACGTGCAGACCGTAGAGGAAGCCTCCGCCATCATGACTCCCATCATTATGGCGCCCAAGGGCGCCTGGACGGCCCCGCTCCTGTCCACTCTGCTCTTCGTTCTCGCCACCGCCGCCATCATCTGGGTTGGCGTGCAGAAAGGCATCGAGCGCTTCTCGAAGATCTTCATGCCCGTGCTTTTCCTTCTTCTTATTGTGCTTATCTTCCGCGGGCTGACGCTTCCAAACGCTTCCAAGGGATTGAAGTTCCTTTTCGTGCCCGATTTTTCACAGCTTTCCGGAAGCTCTGTCCTGGCCGCTTTGGGGCACGCTTTCTATTCGCTTTCCCTGGGCATGGGAATTACCATCACCTACGGCGCCTACCTCAAACCGGACAACAATATTCCGAGATCGACCGTCACGGTCGCCATGCTCGACACTCTCGTCTCCGTCATGGCAGGCTTGGCGATCTTCCCGGTGGTCTTCGCCATGGGCTTCGCGCCTGACAGCGGACCGTCTCTCATTTTCAAAGTCCTGCCGCTGGCTTTCCAGAAACTTCCGCTTTCCGCCCTCTGGAACATCATCTTCTTCGTCGCGGTCCTTATCGCCGCTTTGACCAGCGCAGTGAGCCTTATGGAAGGCCCTGTCTGCCTAATGGTGGAAGAGTTGAAGTGGAAACGCAGCAAAGTCCTTTTGATCCTTGTCCCCTGCCTTTGCGTCGTCTCCTCTGTGATCGCACTCTCCGCCGGCGACTGGAGCAATTTCCCGCAGCTCGGAGAATTCATCCAGAAAACTTTCATCACCTCCAAGGGCAGCTTGTTTGACGCCTTCGACTGCGGCGCCTGCCAGTGGCTCATTCCCATCGCCTGCTTCCTGACGCTCCTTTACGCCAGCTGGGTCTGGGGTCCGCACTGCGCCGTCAAAGAAATGCGCACAGGCTCCACGGGCGCCATGGACACTAACCTCTGGCATCTTGTCTCCGGCGTCTATGATAAGAACGACACCGGCATTCCCTCTCCTCTGGCGCCCTGCGTTTTGTGGGCTTTCTTCGTGCGCTGGATCTCACCCATATTGGTCCTCCTGGCCTTCCTGGACGGACTGGGAGTTTTCAGGTGAGTCCTAATAAGGAATTCTGGTCTTCCTCCAAAGGTTTCGTCCTCGCCATGGCGGGTTCCGCCATCGGGCTTGGGAACATTTGGCGCTTTTCCTACATCATGGGGAAATACGGCGGCGCCGCTTTCATTTTGGTTTACCTCGCCGCCATCTTCCTAATCGGCCTGCCAATCATGCTTTGCGAGCTTAGTTTGGGCCGCGCCTCCGGGAAAGGGCCTTTGGAAGCCATGACGGAATTAGCTCCCAAAAGGACGACGCTTTCGTTTTTTGCAGCCGTTGCGCTTATATTAGGCGCGGCGGCTTTCGCTTTCAAGGGCATGTATTTTCACGCCGGCGTCACGGGATTTTTCGCTTTGGGCGCGCTTCTTTTCGGCTGGGGATTTCTGGGCTTCACGGTGACGTTCCTCACTCCTCTTATGATCGCGGTCTTCTATTCCGTGGTGGGTGGCTGGATCATCATTTATACGATCGTATCTCCTTTAGGAAAGATCTTCCGCGAGCCGACTGTTTCCGCGGAACTTCTTGACAACGTCGTCACAGCCTCGGGCAGCCAGTACTGGGTGACCATCGCGGCGGCAGCAGCCTTCTTCCTCGCCACCGCTTTCATCGTCATGGCCGGTGTGCAGAAGGGCATTGAGCGCTTCTCCAAGATCTTCATGCCGATCATCTTCATCCTGATCATCGTGATCATCATAAGAGCGCTGATGCTCCCCGGCGCCAAGGAAGGCTTGCGCTTTCTCTTTTTGCCGGACTTTAGCAAGATGAGCGCCGAGGGCGTCATGGCCGCCCTGGGCCAGGCCTTCTTCACGCTCTCTTTGGGATCGGGCGTAGGCATCGCCTACGGCTCCTACCTTGGGAAGAGCAGTTCGCTTCCCAAGACCG
>JAFYIM010000191.1 GCA_017538635.1 bacterium | reverse complement strand
TTCCTTTCCGATATTTTTACTGGCAGTTATAGCGCAGAGGGTACACCTGTTCCCATTCCGAACACAGCAGTTAAGCTCTGTAGCGCCGATGGTACTTAAGAATAGACTTTGGGAGAGTAGGACGCTGCCAGTTCAATTTTAGAGCGCTCTGGGGGGGTTCCTTCAGAGCGCTTTTTTTCGCGGGAGAGACCTATGAACGACACCAAGATCAGATCAGAATATTTAGTCTGCAAATTGTCCGACGAAATGAAGAACGCCACCAAGATAGACGCGGAGCTCTTCAAACGCCTGGACGTTAAGCGCGGACTCAGAAACGAGGACGGCACGGGCGTGCTGGCCGGTCTTACCAATATTGGCGACGTCGTAGGTTATGAACGAGATGAAAACGGGAATCTGATCCCCATCGACGGCCGCCTCTACTACAGAGGCTACGAAGTCTCCGACCTTGCGAACACGGCCATGAAAGAAGGCCGCTTCGGCTTTGAAGAAGTCGCTTATCTTTTGCTCTCCGGCAGACTGCCCGACAGCGAAGAGCTCACCTCCTTCCAAAATCTCTTAAGGGACAACATGCCCCTTGAGCATCAGACTATTCTGCACATCATCGAATTGGAAGGCAGCAACATCATGAACATCCTGGCCAGGAGCGTTCTGGAATTCTACACTTTCGACAAGAATCCCGACGATGTTTCCAGAGACAACCTCATGCGCCAGTCTATTGAGCTCATCTCCAAGATTCCTGCGACGATCGCTTACGCTTACAATATGCTCCGCCACGCGGAGCAGGGCAAAACGCTGCACTTAAGGCATCCCCAGGACAATCTCTCCTTCGCGGAAAACTTCCTTTACATGCTGAAAGGCTCCGACTACACGCCTCTGGAAGCCAGAACGCTCGATCTGCTCCTGATAGTTCACGCTGAGCACGGCGGCGGTAACAACTCGACCTTCACGGTGCGAGTCACCTCCTCCGCCGGCACGGACACCTATTCTTCCATCGCGGCGGGAATCGGCTCCCTCAAAGGACCTTTGCATGGCGGCGCGAATCTGAAAGTCAAAGCCATGCTGAAATACATCAAAGAAAATCTCAAGGATCCAAACGACCAGAAAGCTTTGGAAAAGATCCTGACGAAGATATTGAAAAAGGAAGCCTTCGACGGCTCCGGCCTCATCTACGGCATCGGGCACGCGGTCTATACTTTGTCCGACCCCAGGGCGGAGCTTCTGAAAAAGATGGCCGCCGAACTGGCCAAGGAAAAAGGCCGGGAAGACGAATTCGAATTCCTGCTTAGATTCGAAAAGATCGCGGCCGAGACCATCTACAAAGTGAAAGGCCGCAAGAAAGACCTCTGCGCCAACGTTGACCTTTACTCCGGTTTCGTTTACGATCTCATCGGCATCCCGCAGGAAATTTACACTCCCCTCTTCGCCATGTCCCGTATCGTCGGCTGGTGCGCTCACCGCAACGAAGAACTCAATTTCCAGGGTCGCCGCATCATTCGTCCCGCCTACCGCTGCGTGACCGACGAGAACTATTACGTGCCCTTAGACGAGCGTTGAGATTTGCTATAATCGTAGAGGTAATGTATGCTCAAACCAAAAAACCT
The DNA here is from genome assembly GCA_017538635.1 of bacterium. The sequence goes on along the minus strand of JAFYIM010000191.1, from coordinate 3,893 downwards.
CTATGAAAAAATCAATATTAGCAATTCTTATGAGCACGCTTTTATCCCTTGGCGCACAGACGCAAACTAAGTCGCAGCCTATTGACAAAGTGGGCAATCTGGAGCCCTGGGTGCAGCTAATTGCCACCGATAGCTTAGCGGTAACCTTCCTGACAGGGGGCGCGGCCAAAGGCACCGTATTGTGGCGCCAGGGCGAAAATGAGGAGTGGCAGAAGGCCGCTCCGGAGATCAAAGACGGTCTCATAAGAGCCAACGGCACGATCCAGCGCGCTTACATCAAAGGCTTTGATCCTTTGAAGCCCGTCTTCATCAAGCCGGTGAGCGAACCAATAAAGAGCTTCGGCGCATACAACGTCAGTTTTTCCGGCGCCAAAGAAGGCAAGGAAATCAAGATCAAAGCTCCGATGTCCAGGGACGGCCGCATCGCAATAGGCATCGTCTGCGACCTGCACAATCAGACGGCTCGCTTATTCCCAACGCTCTCGGCCGCCGGAGACGACCTTTCGCTCTGCGTTCTGAACGGCGATATATGTGACGCTCCCGGCAGCACGGGGGACCTTGTCAACAATCTGGCGACGCCTATGGCTGCGCTTTCCAAGAACGGTCTTCTGACGCTCGCTGTCAGGGGAAACCATGAGTGCCGGGGCGCCGGAGCCAGGGACATTCCCGAATATATGGCCCGCCCGAACGATCGTTACTACGGCGCCCTGACCTTAGGCTGCGCCAGGGTAGTCTTCCTCGATACCGGTGAGGACAAGCCCAAGGACCACGCGGAATACAGCGGCCTCATCGACTTCGACGCCTATTTGCAGGAAGAGGCGGAATGGCTGAAGAAAGAAGTTGAGAGCGCCGAGTGGCAGACCGCGACCTGGCGCGTAGTCTTCATGCACATCCCGCCCAGGGAATCAGAGGAGGAGCACAGCTATCCTGTCGTGGAGAACGGCGCCAGGATCTTCGCTCCATGCTTGGTCGGCAAAGGCGTTAACATTGCGATCTCCGGTCACGAGCACAAGGAAAGTTTCCTCAACGAAGAAGAAGCCAAAAAATACAACCTGGATTTCCCGGTCCTCATAGGCGGCGGAGGCAGCAGCCACAAGAACAGTGATCTTGCTTTGCGCTTTGAGATCGCGCCTGGGGAACTCTACCTTCCCAAGTTTGATTGGCGCAAGACCAAGCAACAGGATCAGAAGCAGACGACCTCCTCTTCCCAGGGCAATCAAAAATCTAACGATATTTGGTCAAAAATCAACGATATTTGGCAAATAATTGAGAAAAACAGGCAAAAATAGCGAAAAAACGCTCAAAAATTGCAAATAATGGCTAAAACCATTAAAAGCTTTGGCCTTTTTAGGGCAATTTTAGCGAAAAACGAGTAAAAATTGACAAAAATAAGCAAAAAAATAGTAAAAAACAAATAAAAAACGAAATAATAACCCAAAACATTCGGCTTTTCGAAGCGAAAACGCCAAAAAAGCGCAAAAATCGCTAAAAAACAGCCAAAAATAAGCAAAAACATGAAAAAATTAATCGTTTTAAGCGTTTTTGCGGTTTGCGCCGCCTTAGCAGGAGAAACCCCCGTGACCAACTTATTCGAATCGACTCCTTGGATACTTTTGACCGGCTCCCATGAAGTAGGCTTTAACTGGATGACCACCCAGCCCGCCAACTCTTGGCTGGAATATCGTCAGGACACCAATTCTGAGTGGAAGGTGTCCTACTACGCCAAATATGGTTTGAAGGACGCCAATACTCTCTACCATAGGGCATATGTCAAGGATTACGATCCCAAGAAGCCCATATGGTACCGTTTCGTGGGAAGGGAAGTCATAAAGTTCCAATCCTTCACCGCGAAATTCCATCCGGAAGTTCGTTCCGAGGAAGGAATTCTGAAGCCGGTGGTCAGGGAGGACGGAAGCTGGACCGCCGCGGTTTTTCAGGACGTTCACAGTCAGAACGACATGTACGAGCCTCTTCTGAAACTGGTGGGCGACGATATTACCCTGGCTGTTTCCAACGGCGACCCCTGCCACTATTTCAACTGCGAAGAAGACGTTGCTAAAAATTTGGGCAGGCATTTGGGCGTTTTCGCCAAAAAGGGCATTATGGCCACCTTCGTCAGGGGCAACCATGAAACGCGCGGCTCCCACGCCAGGTACGTTCCCAAATATATGACGCTCCGCAACGATCAGTATTACGGCACGGCGGACTTAGGTTTCGCCCGCGTTCTTTTCCTTGATTCCGGCGACGACAGGGCGGACTGGGGCTGGATGTACGACGGCTCTATTTCCTTCAAGCCCTATATGCTCGAGCAGGGCGAATGGCTTAGAAAAGAAGTTGCCTCCGATGATTACAAGAATGCCAAATGGAAAGTCGTCTTCATGCATATCCCGCCCAAACCGGACGACGCCGACGAAGACAGGGCCGAACCGCACTTTGAAGACCAGGTGCCAACCCTTGTGAAAGCGGAGCCGGACATCGTGCTCTGCGGCCACGATCACCGCTACCAGTACTACAACAAAGAAGACGCCAAGAAGATGGGCTTCTCATTCCCCTTCGTCATCGGCGACAGCAAGCCGCTGAACAGGGCGACGGTGACGAGATTGGACGTCGCAGAAAGAGAACTGGGCGTGAAAGTGTTTCGCGGAGACGGCGTGACGCTGACGAACGAAGTCTGGCATAAGTAGCGCGGTTTCAATTTAATTAGTGCGGACAAAAGAGTCCTATAACTATCACGGAGTTGACATAATGAGAAAGAGCATATTGACAATAATACTTGTTTTTATGTTTCTTAGTTCTTTACCTATAAAGGCTGACAGTAATAACTTTTACCAGGATCCAGAACTTAGAATATTCTTGTCACAGTCGGTTTTAGCATTGGAAAAACAAGCCAAACATATTCAAGAGCAATATGTTTCGATTACATCGAGATTGTCAAAGCTAGAATACGAAATTCCCGAGAAAATCCAATGCCTTTCAAATCTGTGTAAAACCGCTGATATAAACTTTAGATTTGACGATAACGCTAACATATACTACGACGCGTACGACATTGAAGAATTTGAAAACTTCATGTTTTTGGCCGCTGCGGACCGTTCTGTTCCTAACTCCGATCCATCGCCATTCGCGACTTTGGAACAGTTATTGGCTGTTTCTAATCAGGTTGTCACTCTTAGCGGCTCACTCTCTTCTTTAAGTTCAAATCTGACAAGTCTCCAAAACACGGTAAACTCAATATTGGCTTCTCAAACAAGCTTACAAAATTCCTTACAAAGCTTAACTGTCGCCTACAATCTACTAAACGAACAATGTAACAACTTAACATCTGCCGTGCAAGCAAACGACGACGGAAGCGTAGTGATTGCCAAATCGTCGCCCCTTGTCGGCAGAACAGAACCAACTTCGGGAGCAAACTATTGGCAGCCTGCTATAGATGGCAATTGGGACAGGGCAGGCAACACATTCCGTGTCTCTCGTGATACCCAGCTTGAAAGCGTGACTTTATACTGCGATAACGTTACCAGGATCTTATCGACGCAAAATGTTTACATAACCGCTTGCAAAGTCAACTCTGGTCTCCCTCAAATAATTGAGTATGCTGCATCTTCGATAAACACTTCTGATTTTCCCAGAATAACCTATTCGTTTTCACCTCCTGTGCAAATTTCAGCAGATAGAGATTATTTGCTTTGCGTTAAAAGGACTGGCAACGCACCTCTTTACGTATATACTTGTTCAAATATAAGATATGGCGATTTTTATAAACCATACGGCGCTTCTGATGAGCCAAGGGGAGGCAGTGATACACCTCGCAGCGGAATAACGCCCCAGCAGTTTTTTTATGAATATTTGAGTGATTGTTGGTCTTTGACTTATACTACGCAAGACATTTGGTC
>JAFYIM010000190.1 GCA_017538635.1 bacterium | reverse complement strand
GCCTGCGTTATAAAAGTAAACGGTGTATTCCGTCTGGTCGTACTTCTCGTTGTACCTGGCCTTGAGTTCGCCGACCATTTCGTCGTCGATCTTGACCTTAAGATAACCTTCCCTGCCGGATGCCGTCTCGATTATCTTTCTTTCCAGGATCTCGAAACTTGCAAAGCCTTTGTAATTCCTGCCGTCGTAAACGAAAGAAAAGATCTCGCTCTCGGGATCCATGACTTCGTCGAAAAAAGTCTTTTCCCCGGGACCCACGACCACCGTCGTCATCTTGGCGGGATCGATGTATTTTTTAGCCAGCGCTTTCATTTCGGAAAGCGTTATGTTTTCCGTGATCTTCTGGCGTTTCAACAGATAATCCACTGGGTAGTCGAAGCGCAGGATCGTCTCCAGAAGGAGGCGGCGGTCGCTGACCGTTTCGCCGCGTCTGACCAGGGATTTGGCGACGGTCGCCTTCGTATATTCGAGATCCTCTTCGGAAAGATCGTCGGCATAATTCTTGACAAGGTCATTTATTATCTGCAGCGCTTCCTCGGTGTGGGAGGCGTCAACCGCGGTGGAGATAACGTAGGAGCCGAAGTCTAATTCAGCGTCGAAGTACGAGCTCGCGCCGTAGGTGAAAGCTTTTTCTTCACGGAGCACGAGGTTCAGCCTGGAGCTGAAGCAGCCGCCCAGCATGAAGTTCATAAGATGCGCCTTGAAGTATTCCTCATCCTGGCAGCTCATGGCGGGAAGGCCGACTCTGATCTCGCTCTGCGCGGCGTCTTCGCTCTTCTTGAAAACTTTCCTGCCGGGAATGAATTTTTCCATAATGGGCTTAGCGGCTTTTTGGACATTAGCTTTGGAATAGAATTGGATGATGCCGGATGAAAGCTTTTTAAGTTCCTCAAGGTCGATGTCCCCTACCGCCGCGATGGAAAGAGGCGAATTGGCGATCGTGTTCTTGAAATAATCGGAAACGTCCTTTTCAGTGAGTTTCTCTATGCTCTCGATCGTTCCGTTAAGCGGCATGGCGACTGGGACGCGGCCGTAAACGTTTTCATAGAAGAGTTTGTCGGCCAGACACTCGGGGTCGATCGCGTCCTGGCGCAGCTGATCGAGCTGGCGGGCTTTTACGCGGGCGAAATCCTCCTTCCTGAAGGCCGGCTTGGTCAGCGCCTGCTCTATGAGAGGGAAAAGTTTCGGCACGTTGGAGGACAAAGTCTGTACGCGCAAGAGGAGGCTGTCGGCGGTCGCCCTGGCAGAAAGCGCCACGCCCAGATCTCTTATCGCACCGTCGAACTGCACGGAGTCGTAATCCTCGGTGCCTTCCATGAGCATGGCGGACGTGAGCGTCGTGATGCCGGAATTTCCTAGCGTTTCCTTTTCCTGGCCGCCGTGGAGGATGAAGGTTATCTCCGCCATAGGGAGCGTCTCGTCCTTTTCCACCATAAGTCGGATGTTTTCGCCGATCTTTTCCTCCTGGACCTTCTGGACCTTTATTTCGGGCAGTTTCCCTTCAGGAGGTATCGATGACCGGTCGAAGCTGGAAGGCAGGTCTTTTATTGCCTGGTAGCCCTCGCCGGGCTGTCCGAAACTGCTTTCGTCAACAACAGGTTCCTTGATCTCCGGGATCAGGACAGAGTCTTTCATGGCAAGGTCGGCCTGGTCGGCGGGAAGCAGCGTCAGCGTGAAGGATGGCTTGCCCTTCACGTACGTTTCGTAAACTCTCTTTATGTCGTCCATGGTCACGCTTTCCATCTGGTCGGCCATTTCGTTCAGCCTGTTCCAGCTGCCGGCGTACTCGTCGCTGTAGGCCAAAAGGAAAGCCTTGTCGATGCTCTTCTGAAGCTTGGAATAGAATTCCCTAAGGCAGCGCGCCTTGTAGCGGTCGAGCTCCTTTTCATAGGAAGCGAAATTGTCTTCGAAATCTTTGAGCGCATCTTTGATCGCTTGCCTTGCCTCTTCGGCTTTCACGCCCGGCAGAAGCCTGGCCGTGATGGTAACTTCTCCGTTAAGGTCGCAGCCGTCGCTGTAAACGTCCGCGGAGGGCGCCAGCTTCTTTTCCACGAGATGACGGAAAACGGGAGAGCCTTTGCCAGTGCCCAAAAGAGCGGCCAAAGCTTTCAGGGGAATGCTGTCGTCGGAAAATTCCGGAGCGCCCGGGAAGACTACGGAAATGTCGGGAGCGCCCGCCAGTTTGTCAAGGTAATGATAGTTCAGATCTTTTTCAAGCTTTACGGGCCTGGGCTCGGGATCGGGAAGAGCCGTGCCGCCCTTGATGTCGCCGAAATATTTTTCCGCCAGACGAAGAGCTTCGTCCCTGTCGAAACGGCCGCACAAAACCAGCGTCGCGTTCCTTGGGATGTAGTACTTCTCGTGGAAAGCCTGGACGTCGGCAAGTTTTGCGTTGGAAAGGTCTCCCATGTCGCCTATCACCGTGTGTCCGCTGGGATGGTCGGGCCCGTACATCAGTTTGCTCTTAAGTTCCCACTCATAGCCGTAAGGTACGTTCACTTCCGTCTCGCGCTTTTCATTTATGACAACGCCCTGCTGGACCGCCAGGGCCTGGGGCGTCATGGTCGGAAGGAGATATCCCATGCGGTCAGCCTCCATCCACATGGCGTCTTCCATGCCGGAAACGGGAACAGTCTCGTGATAGAAGGTGTGATCGACGGACGTCCAGCCGTTCATGGTCCCGCCTAAACCCTGGATGAGCTTCCAGGCCACTTTTGGCGGCACATGCTGAGATTCACTGAACATCAGGTGCTCGAAAAGATGCGCGAACCCGGTCTTGCCTTTCTCCTCCCTGTTGCAGCCGACGTGGTAAAGGACGCCGACGGTCACAACGGGAGCGTATCCCTCCTGGCAGAGCAGGACAGTAAGGCCGTTATTCAAAGTCACTTTTTCACAACTGAGACGCATTTTTTCATCCTCGCACCCGACCGTTAAAGTAAGGGCCGTCAGGATAGGCAGGCAGTATCTTGAAAGCTTCATTACAAAAATATCCCTTCTTTTATTGTTATTTATTAATTATATCAAACTCAAGGGCGCTTAGAACAGAAAAACTCCCCCTAATAATGCTATAATTTAGATGTATGAGCACTATACCTACTCCTAAAACTGACCTCCACACCCACACGATTGCCAGCGACCATGCTGACGGCTCCTGGGAGGAGATGGCGCAAGCCGCTTACGAAAAGGGATTGCAGGCTTTCGCCGTGACCGAGCACGGGCCTTCTATCGCCCGCTGCCCGCACATCGGCTATTTCGCGAATCTTCCAAAAATAGCACCCAAAGATCTTCCCGTCATGATGCTCTACGGCGTGGAGGACGACCTCATAGATACCGACGGGAGGACGGCTTTGCCTGACGAAGTGAAAGCGCAGCTGGACATCGTGCTGGTGGGAACGCATACCTTCGGCTGGGTGAGGAACGTTTTGCTAAGCGACATAAAAAAAGGCTTGTACAAGGCGATGGAGAACCCCAACGTTGACGTGATAAGCCATCCCGTCAATCCCTGGTACCCCATGGATTACGTCGAAATAGCCAAAGTCGCCCTGGACACCAATACTGTTTTGGAATTCAATCTAAGCAAGATCGATTTTCAGGAAAAGGAATGGCGGAAATTCCTGGGCGTGGCCGCGGAATACAGGCTTCCCATAATCATAAGCTCCGACTCCCATTCCACAGACAAAATTGGCTTCGACAACCTTCCCTACGAATGGCTGGAGGGTATAGAGCCTGATCAAATAATGAACAGAGACCTTCCGACCGTCGTGGAACATTTCAAAATCAAAAGGCCGGAAGTTATTGAATACGCTGAAAAGCTCAAAAAGAACGTATGAAAAAAATATTCCTTATCTTTTTTTTAGCCGCTCTTTCCCTTCAGGCGGAAATCACCAATGAAGTTGACGCCGCGCTTATGAAGCTTGGGGAAAAGGTCAAAGATCTTGCGAGTTTTACCGCCGATTTCAGGCAGCTCGACAAGGATCCCCTTTTCATGGACGAAAGCGAGCACAAGGGCAAGCTGAGCTTTTGCCGCAAGGTAAGTGCCGGCGCGACAAACTGCTTTTTGCGCTTCGATTACTC
>JAFYIM010000189.1 GCA_017538635.1 bacterium | reverse complement strand
CTGCAGGAATTATACCATTTCCGGCAAAAAAATAAAAAAGCCGCGGGGTTCGGCCCGCGGCTTATAAAACCCAGGACGTTTTCAGCGAACCAGGAACACGCGGAAGCCGCAGCTTCCGTCAGCGTTGGAGGAACGGCTGTTGAAGCGCACGGCGGAACGGCAGTTGTAGGCGAAATTGCCCCAATTTCCTCCCTTTAGCACACGGAAGTCGCCTAATTCATAATCCCCTGCTTTTCCGCCTTTCGGATCGGTGGCGTCGCCTTTGTAAAGGCCATACCAGTCCAGGCACCATTCCAATACGTTGCCGTGAGCGTCATAGAGCCCCCAGGCGTTGGGTTCGTAAGAACCGACCGTGACATGGGCGGCGTAGATTCCCTCTTCGTCCTTTTCCGAACCGCCGTTGAACCAATAGCGGCCGAGTTTGGCGAGATTGCTGTCTTCCATGAAGTCTTCAAGATTCTGCCCGTTGTTAAGGGACGTGGTCGTGCCCGCCCTGCCGGCATACTCCCACTGGGCTTCCGTGGGAAGATCGAACTTCATGCCGGTCTTGGCACGCAGTTTCCCGAAAAAGGAATCGGCGTCGACTTCGCTGTTGTTGGGCCATTGTAAGCCTTTGCCCGTTCCGCGGAGCATGTCGTAGGAGACACATTCCACAGGCCTCGTGTCGCCCTTGTATTCGGCGGGATTCGTTCCGGCGATAGTTTCATACTGCTTCTGGGTGACCTCAAAAACGCCGGCGTAGAAAGGCCTGGTCAGGGTCACTTCGTGCTGGGTTTCGTCTCCATTCCTCCACGCTTCGCTTTCGGGGCTTCCCATGTTGAATTTGCCAGGCTCGATCTTTTTCAAGACCATCTTAGTGGTTTTGTATTCCTCTGTCCAGCCGCCTTCAGGAACTTCGTCGAGATAGCTGAGGGCGCCGTCCGTAAGGTCAACGACCATGTAATCGCCGCCAGGCTTATCCGTTTCTTCGGCGACGACCTTCACCTTCATGTTTTTGGTCTTGGTGAAGAAAAAATGATCGCTGGGGATCCAGATAGTTTTGTGTAGTCCGCTTCCTTCAACAATCCCGCCGGCGCCGTCCTTTTCAAGGGAGCCTCTTTGGGAAAGGTCAAAAACGGTTTCGCCGTTGTCAATTGAACCGTAAAATTTGATCTCAAAAAAAGGATCCTCAGTTTCACTAGCCAGCGTGTAGTTGATGACCACGCTTCGCGAGAAAGGCCACATCTGCAGGCAGCTGACCTTGCCCACGCAGCCATCGGCCTGGGCGCTGAAGGAAGAGATCCAGGCTAACGCCAGGACGGCCAGAAGGCTCTTTGCGCGTTTTCTGAGGAAAAGGGCACCGGCAAGAGCGAATAAAAGCCAGCCGAAAGGCTCCGGCAACAGCGTCACCTTTCTTTTCAGGTTGAGTGTTTCCATGCCGGTCATGATATTTTCCGTCAGCAGATACGTGTCATCCGTCGGGAAATCTTTGTAAGCCTGGTCCTTATAATTCCATTGGATGGTTCCTTCCACCGGGCCGCCAGAATAGTCCTCGAAAAGTGTGGCCCCGATACTTGCGTCGGACGTGTCCTCCACCTCTATGGTTACGGATATGGGATATCCGTCCGCCAGATCTGTGCTGTAGGCGATCTGGTCTTCGGGATGCAAGACGATGGCTTTCTGGGTGATCTCGCTTCCGTCGAAGAAGAAGCCATCCGACCAGCTTTCATCAGAGAATGCTGAAATACAAAAAAGCACAGCAATAGCGATAAAGATTAAATTCTTCATTTTTTCCTCCTAAAAGAGATTTTTATTGAACTAGGAAAACACGGAAGCCGTAGTCGCCAAAGGTGGCGGATGCGAGTTGGCTCCAACGGTAGGCAGAGCGGCAGCAAAAAGCGTTGCTGTATAAGCCCCCGCCCCGGAGCATACGGAGATCTCCGCTTTCCGGGCCTTTTGGATCCGTAACTGCAGAATCAACATACTTTCCATCCCAGTCGAGACACCACTCATATACGTTGCCGTGCATGTCATAGAGCCCCCAGGCGTTGGGAAGATATAAGCCGACTTCGGAAGTACCAATGATATTTCCATACTCATCTTCATCACCGCCGCCATTAAAATAATAGAAACCTACTTCCGACATGTTAGGACAATTACGTGTATCCGTCAGATTCTTGCCGCTGTTCAAAGCAGTGGTCGTTCCTGCCCTGCAGGCGAACTCCCATTGAGCCTCCGTGGGAAGATCGAAGTTCATTCCGGTCTTGGTGCGCAGAATTCCAAAGAAAGAATCCGAGTCAACGTCATTGTTGGCTGGCCAGGCTGCGCCCTTATCCTTTCCGCGAAGCATATTATAGGAGACACGTTCCACAGGG
>JAFYIM010000188.1 GCA_017538635.1 bacterium | reverse complement strand
CGGTTGATGACTTTCGTGCAGATGGAAGAATGCTTGTCGTGAGCGTTGGCGCCCTTGACGCTGACGCTGTTGATGAAGATGCCGGCGTAATCGGCAACGACCTCGATGTTGTAAGTCTTTTTGCTGCCCGGGGCCATGTCTCCAACACTCATGGTAAAGGTCTTGGTGCTGGGATCGTTGATCAAAGAAATGCCTATGGGAAGCGTGTAATCGACAGTCACGTTCTCAGCCGTTTCGGAACCGGAATTCTTGACGGAAACAACATACTTGTAACGGTCTGCGACTTTGACATGCGTAGGGCCGGTAAATTTTAGGTCAAGCGTAGCCTTGTAGATGCCGGGAGCGGTGCCTTTGCGGCTGAACTTGGGAGGATCATGTCTCTTCCTGATCTTGGTCCCGCTTGGTTTTTCCTTGGCTATTTCCTTGGGTGTTTCCTTAGTTATTTCTTTGGCTTTTTCCCTAGGTTTTTCCGCGAGCTTTTCCGCAGGTTTTGCCGTGACTTTCAGCTGAGTCAGTTTTTCCCTGGCTTCGGTCGATCCGCCCAAAACCGCTTTCTCGTACCAATAGGCGGCGGTATTGCGATCGGCAGGTACGCCCCAGCCATTGCAGTAAATATCGCCCAATATCTTTTGCGCCACCGGCTTTTCAGCTTTCGCCGCTTTTTCTATCCATAAATTAGCCTGGTTGTAATCCCGGGCTGTTCCCCTGCCGAGCAGATAATCTATGCCAAGGTTTATAAAGGCGTCTTCATGGCCTTTTTCCGCGGCAGTTTTAAAATAAATGAAGGCCGCGGCATCGTTCTTATCAACGCCTTCGCCGTTCTCATGCATCAATCCCAGCCTGTAGATCGCCTCGGTGTCTTCCTTGGCAGCCGAGCTGCGGAACCAGGCCAAGGCGTTGTCATAATCTTTCATGTAGTAACAATAATTCCCCATCAGCGTCATGGCCTCAATGTGTCCCATGCGGGCGGAGGAAGATATGTATTCCAGGGCCTTGTCGGGGTCTTTTTGCTTCCCGCCGAGCCCATGCAAATAGTAGCGGCCGATTCTGTAGCTGGCTTCGGGATCATTGTTTTTCGCGGCCTGTTCGAACCAATAGGCGGCGGATTCAGAATCGTTTTTTTCCTCATAGAGCTTCGCCAGCTTGACCTGGGCGGGAGCGTCGCCTGAGCGGGCGGCGTCGGCTAAAGACTCATAGTTGTCCTTTTGGATCGATATTTCTTCCGCCAGAGCTTTTGCGGAAAAGGCGGTCATTGCCAAGACAAGGATAACGACAGTGATGGAAAGGAATGATTTTTGTGAACTGTTCAACATAATTCAGGGAACTAATGGGAAAAGAATTCGCAGGTCCTTTTAAGGCCTTCTTCGAAAGTGAATTTCGGCTCATAGCCGAGAAGCTTTTTGGCTTTGCTGATATCGGCGCTGGAATGCATGACGTCGCCGACTCTGGGAGGAGCCATGATGGGCGGAAGATCCTTGCCCATGATCCTGTTTATGGCGGAGTGCAGTTCCAGTAGATCGACGGTCTGACCGCAGGCGATGTTTATGACTTCGCCGGAGATGCCGGGCGTTTTGGCAGCCAGAAGATTGGCCTCCACGTTGTTTTTGACGTAAGTGAAATCCCTGGTCTGCTTGCCCGTGCCGAATATGGTAGCATGCCTGCCTTCTTTGGCAGCGGCGCAGAAAAGCGGAATGACGGCGGAGTAAAGGGAATTGGGATCCTGACGCTCGCCGAAGACGTTGAAATAGCGCAATACGACCGTCTCAAGGCCGTAGATCGCCGCGAAAGACTTGCAGTAGTATTCCCCCGCCAGCTTCGTCACGGCGTAGGGAGAAATGGGATCAGGGGCTTCCGATTCGCTTTTATAGACGCTTTCGGAATTGCCGTAAGCCGAGGAGGAGCCGGCGTAAACGACTCTCTTTACTTTCTCCGCAGCGGCGGCCTTGAGAACGTTCAGAGTTCCGATGACGTTGACCTCCGTGCTTTCAAGAGGATTCTCCACCGATCTCGGAACTGACGCGATCGCCGCATGGTGCAATACGTAATCGACGCCCGGCATGACTTTTTTCAAAAGATCAGTGTCGCGGATGTCGCCTTCATAAAACTCTATTTCGTTTATGAAGGAATTCATGTTCTCAGCTTTGCCTGAGAAAAAATTGTCTATAACGCGGACATGCTCTCCGCGTTTTACTAGCTCTTCAGAAAGGTGCGAGCCGATGAAGCCCGCGCCGCCGGTAATAAGATAAGTCGCCATAAGTTATTTAAGAAGATCGCTGAACCAGTCGGGAGGCCTCACTGGCCTTAGCTGCTTGTAATCCAAGCAGACATGCAGCGTGTAGCCTTCCACAAGGAGCGTCTCTCCCTTTTTCACTTCACACTTTACTCTAAGTTTTATGCCTTCAAAACCGTCCACTCTCGCTTTGATCGTAAGAAGGTCGTCATAGCGGGCCGGGGAATGGTATTCGACATGGGCTTCCAGAACCGGAAGCCCGATGCCTTTTTCTTCCATTTCCTTGTAGGTGAGCCCTAAGCTTCGCATCAGCTCGTTGCGGCTTCTCTCAAAGAAGACCAGATAATTGGCGTAGTAGACTACGCCCATCTGATCGGTGTCAGCGTACGGGACGCGGTAAGTGAGTTCTACTTCTTTCATCAGAAGGGAGGCTCTCCGTACTCGTTGATGTCGGATGAACCGGAGGTCTGGCTGCCCTGGCCTTCGTTCTGGTTTCCGCCCCTGAAGCCGAAATTGCCGCCCTGGCCGCCAAAGCCGCCCTGCTGGTTGGGCTGACGGTCGCTCTGGCAGACATAGAGAATGTAATCCGGATCCCTGTCGGACTGATGATAGTTGTTCGAGAAGATCAGGATCCTAAGGGACTGAAAAGAGCCGCTCAAGTAATCTTTGCCCTTGCGGTCTCTGTTGCGCCAAAGGCCGGTCAGTCTTATGCTGGCCCTGACCTGCGGTTCCTGCTGAGGCTCCTCGCCCTGCTGGTCCTGCCTCTCAGTCTGAACGACCGAAAGATAATAATCGGGATCCCTGTCGCCCTTCTTGAAGTTGTTGACGGTGATGGTGGCGCGGGCGCGCCCTGTGATGTTGCCTGAGAGCATCATGTTTCCGTTCTGGTCTTTTTCTTCCCAGAGTCCCATGACTCTCAAGGGCTTGTCACGCTGCGGCGCGGTGTTGCTGATGAAATCTGACATAAAGTTACTCCTGATAGAGTTTATTGATACTACTGTTCGGTAGGTTTATCTTCCAAAATTAGTTCCACGGCCTGCTCGTCGCAGTCCGGAAATTTCGGGCAGTTGATGCAAACGCTCCAGATCTTGTGGGGTAGCCTTTCTTTGTTGATCATTTTGAAACCGCATTTCAAAAAGAATTTCGGGACATAAGTCAGGGCAAACATTCTTTTCAATCCGAGCGCTTTGGCGTCTTTGATACACTCATCCACAAGCATTCTGCCGATGCCCATGTCCTTGTGCCCTTCCGCCACCGTAAGGGAACGGATCTCGCCCAAGTCTTCCCAAACGATGTTCAGCGCCACGCAGCCCACGATCTCGCCGTTTTCCTTGTCTATCGCCACGATGAAATCGTGGACATGCTCATAGAGGTCCGAGAGAGCCCGGGGCAGGAGTTTCTTTTCCGCCGCCTCGCTCATGATCAGCTCGTAAACTTTGCGCATCATGCCCAAAGTCGGCTCTACAAGTTCGTATTTCATTTCACCATTTCTCCTATTGGGTGAGGTGCGGAGAATCCGCGCCAATGTGGGAGTATCGCTTCCTCTTCCAAATCGAGTCTTTCAATTATCGCGTCCGTCAAGGCCGCGGCCCACTGCTTTGGATCTTCAAATTTCTTAGTGTGGAAGGAAACGGAATTGATCAGTCTTCCGTCCTCCAAAACCGTAGGATTCGCCGGCGCGTTCAGGTTCAAGCCGACGCCGGCGATAAAGGCGCCGCCGTGCTCCTCAATGAGTATCCCGGCCGTTTTGGCGCCGTCAATAAGAACGTCGTTCGGCCAGACAAGATTCGGCTGCAGTCCTTTTTTCACCAAAGCTTCCGCTACGGCAAGGCCGACCGTCAGGGAAAGGAGAGCCGGTTCTTTCACCATGCCGCTTTTCATTACGACGGAAAGGAAAAGATTGCCGTCATAGGATTCCCAGCTTTTGCCGTACTGTCCCCTGCCTTTGGACTGGCGGTCCGCAAAAAGATAGAAAGGCGTTTGCTCGCCTTTGTCTATGAGGATCCTCGCTTCGTCCATCGTGGATGCGCACTCAGTCAAATGAAAAGATTTCATGCGTCGAGCCCCAGGTCAACAGAGGGAGCGCTGTGGGTTATGGCGCCTATGCTGACGCGCTGCACGCCGCATTGGGCAATCTCGGGAAGGTTGTCGAGCGTCACGCCGCCCGTCGCTTCCAAAACGACTTGGCCGTTGAGTTTTTCCGCGATCCTTTTCATCTCGCCAACCGGAATATTGTCCAGCATCAGGAGATCGGGCTTAAGTTCGGCAAGTTTTAAGGCCTGATCGTAATTCTCCGCTTCCACAGCGATGGGGACGCCGGGAAAATCTTTCCTCGCTTTTTCAATAAGCTCCTTATAGCTGAGACCCGAATACGCCAGATGATTGTCTTTCAGCATGATCATGTCGGAAAGGTCAAGGCGGTGGTTCTCCCCTCCTCCGCAGCGCACAGCGTACTTGTCTAGCAGCCTGAATCCCGGCATGGTCTTCCTAGTGTCCACTATCTTGACTTTTCCCTGCGCGGCGGCCACGTATTTCGCGGTGCATGTAGCCACGCCGCACATTCTCTGCAGCAGGTTGAGAACGGAGCGCTCAGCGGTCAGTATCGGCTTCAACAGTCCTTCTACGATGGCAAGAGTGTCACCGGCTTTGAGCTTGTCGCCGTCCGCGCATTTTAATTCAACTTTCGCTTTGGAAAATCCCAATTCGACGATCTCAAGGCCGGCTACGGAAATGTCCTGCCTGGTCTTGAGACTGAATTTGGATAAGTCGTCTGAGCAAGCCAGAATGCTGGTCAAGTCTTTGTCAGCCTTGTCCTCGAAGAGGGCGCGCTCAAGAAGCTTTTCAGCGCATTTGCGTTCTCTAAGGGAGAATCTCACTTACTTCCCCTCCAGGAGCTCCTTCATCTTGTTCGCGATCTTGGAATCAGCGCTGAGCTTCATGGGATCGAAGGCCGGATCGTTTATGAGCCTTGCCCTGGTCTTCGTCCTGTCGGCTTTGTAGGCGTTCTCAATGTACTTCATGGCGTCGTCGTGGCGTCCCTTGGATATCAGGCCGACAGCGACCTGGAGATTGAATTCGGCTTCCTTGGCCTTGTCAAGTTCGGCGAGAGCGAGCCCTCTACTGTAAGCGATCACCATCTCGTCAAAGCGTTTCTGACGCTGGAAGGATTTGCCGATCTTTTCGAACATCTCGGGGTCATTGCAATCTTCGCGCGAAAGCAGCGCGGAATAGATCAGATTGACGAACTGGTAGTCTTTGGCTTTCTCCCATTTGTCGGCCATCGCCATATATTTCTTCCAATCGATCTCCTCGCCGCTCATCAGTTCGGTTTTGAGCTGCTCGTGCATCTGCTTCCTTTCAACTTCCATCGTGAGCATGTTCACATACTGGGCCATCGAGAAGTTCATGGGGTCTTTCACGAGGTATTCTTTTATGATCTCAAGGCCTTCCTTTTCCCTGCCGTTCCTGGCGAGCATGTTGGAAAGGCGCATGTAGGCTTCGGCGGACATGTCGTTGAGCCAAATGGCGTCGCGGTAAGCCTTCTCGGCCTCATTGTACATTTTGTGGTATTCGTAGAGACCGCCTATCGCCGTGCGGCATTTGGCGAAGGATTTTCTCGCTGTTAGGTCTTCAAAGAATTCTTTTGCGACAACGTCAACTTTACCTTTCCTACCGTTGTTTATGTCCTCGAAGTAAAGCGTGCCGCCCTGGTCGAAGACCTTCATGATGTTGTCCCAGTAAGCCGTGTCTTTTGCGACGATATCGGGCGTGATGTCCACCTTGTGGTCGCAGAGCTCCATGATGATGCCGGCCGGCTTCAGATAGGGATACATCCATTCGATCGTATAGCTTTCCTCCAGGAAGAAGGGATGCTTCTTGATGTTCTTGTCATAGATCATCTTCGTCAGGATGGAATTCAGGCGCATGACGCCCTCGATGCCGCGGATAGAGATCTTGCCGCCGTCAAGACTGACTTCCTCGCCGACGTATTCGCCTCTTTTGATCCTCTTCTCAACATCCTTGTAATATAATTCGAAGGAATACTGGAAATCGTAATCGGAAGGAATGTAGATGGTGTCAACGCCCTTCTTGTGGTCCTCCCTCTCCGCCTGGAGCAGCTTTAACAGCGCCCTGGCCCAGCCCCAGACCTGTCTCGGCTCACAGTAGCGGTCCCTTAAGACCGTCATGTAGGAGTCGTCCGCCAGGCCGTTCTGAGTGATAAGCCAGCAATCCTCTCTCATCCTGTCAACATTGATCATGTACATCGGGACGAAACGGCCGGGGTCGGTGCCGCCGTAGTAGATCGTGTTCGGCTTGCAGATCTTCATGATCTCCTCGCCG
>JAFYIM010000187.1 GCA_017538635.1 bacterium | reverse complement strand
GTTTTCTCTGCGTTTCTATTAAAAACAAATATTCAGTTTACGGTCTATTCTTAATTTATACTATAATTTTTTGTAGTGACAGGACGAACAAAATCAGAGTTTGCGGCCGCCGAGATATGTGGCGGCGACTTTGATCTTATGTATTTCGTCAGCCGGAACGACGAAAGGATTTTTGTCGAGGATCACGAAATCCGCCAGCTGCCCTTCCTTTATCCCGCCTTTTATGTCTTCTTCAAAACTGGCTTCCGCGGAGCGAATGGTAAATGAATCCACAGCTTCCTCTACGCTGAGCGCTTCTTCTGGAAGATAGGGGCCTGTCTCGTCCAAAGACGTTCTCGTCACCGCCAGCTGTATTCCTTTCAAACAGTCCGGATCCTCGACGGGGCAGTCCGAGCCGTTGGAAACAGAAACACCCTTACCTATCAGCGTTTTCCAATTGTAACTCGTTTTGAGAAGCTCCGGATCCAAAAGCTCATCCACGATGTGATTGTCGTAGTCGAGGAAAACTGTCTGTGCAAAAACATGAAGCCCCAGGGCTGCGATCCTTTCCAGCTGATCCGCTCTCGTAACCTGGCAGTGGACTATGCCGTGCCTATGATCGCTTCTTGGGTTTTCCTTAAGCGCCTGCTCGAAAGCGTCAAGCACAGCGTCCAGGCAGGCGTCCCCTATCGCATGGACTATGACCTGCCTTCCTTTTGCGTTGGCATAAGAGATCATGTCACGCAATTCCCCGGAAGTGAAAAGCATCAATCCCCTATCGTCTGTTCCCTTGTAGGGCTTCGATAGATAAGCCGTGCGGCTGCCAAGCGACCCGTCGCCCAGCATTTTTAAAGGCCCAATTTTGAAAAACTCGCTGTTGTTTTCCGCTTCTTCCGAAGCAAGGAATTCCTGCAAATCCAAAAGCGAAGTTAGATTAAACTGTTCCGTCACTCTTAACGTCAGTTTCCCGACCTTTTCCAGTTCCCGGTAAACTTCGTTTATTGCAGAGGGCTTAACGTTGCGGAAAACACAGTAGTCATCGGTCTGCACACTCGTAATGCCGCAGCTGTTCAATTTTGCGCAAGCCAAAAGTATCATCTCTTTCAGCTCCGCGCGAGTTGGCGCCGGCAGTTTGTCCAAAACAAGCTGCATTTCGTTGTCATAAAAACGGCCGTCTTCATGATCTTTCACTCCGCATAATTCCAAGGCTTTCGAATTTACGACGCACATATGACCGCAGACTCTCGTCAACATTATGGGAACATCCCTTGAAACTTCATCGAGATCGAATCGTGAAGGAAGACGCGCGCCATCCTTGAAATAATCCTGATTGAAGCCCCGGCCCCTTAACCACTGCCCGGGAGCGACAGGATGCTCCTTTAAAAAAGCCTTGAGGAAACTTTTCATTTCCTCAAGGCTCTCCGTGTGCTCCCGTAGGTCTGCCTGACTAAGCACCAGGCCATAACCCAAAAGATGCATGTGCGAATCGTTGAAGCCGGCACAGACGAAAGCGCCCTTAAGGTTTATCTTTTCGTCCACGCTCTCACTCTCGAGCAGCGTGTTGTCGCCGACCGGGCCGAACCTTCCGTCTTCCACGACAAAAGCCTCGGCCCAATCGCCGCCGCCCAAATAGACAACGCCGTTACAATAGAGTGTTCTCACCAAAAGATCACTTCAGCTCGAAGACTTTGTAGGTGTACTCGAAGGTGGCTTCGCCCTTGGCGGGAATTTCGATCTCCCAGACCCTTTCCCTTTCGGCATTCATTTCGCCCTCGTTATCTTTTGAGCTGATGAGCTTTTCTTCCGGAATAGCGAATTTCTCGAAGTCGCCGCAAACGTTCAGGAAGACTTTGACCTTGGCGTCGCTGCCGCGGTAGTTGTTTATGGTCAGCTTGCCATTGATCTTCTTCTCGTTGCCTTCCACATTCTCGCCGTTGACTTTTTTGCGGCGCTTGACGACCTTGGCTTTCTTATCGACAGTTTCCTCGACCTTGGCGGTTAGGCTAAGCGCCTTGGTCAGGTTCATGTTGACCTTCTGCCCGGGGTTCACCCACTTGCGCATGCTCTGGCTGTAGATGTGGCCGCCTTCGGTAACTTCCATAGCGCCAGCGGTCATCGGGAAAGCGAAAGGATTCTTGAAACTTAAAATATCCCACAAGGTCTCCACGCCGCTCTCCTCGAACTGAGTAACGAGCCTGCCGTTGTTGTAGCGTCTGGATTCGATCTTCCATTCCGCTTTCCGCTCGATCTCGACTTCCGCTGTCCCGATTGGAATGTGCGTGGTGCTGTCCTTATCCATGGAGTGCTTGCCGACAGAAACGTAGCTGACGTCGGCGCCCTGCTCCTTGTCGGTGGAGGCGAAGCCTTCGCTCACCTGCATGGGCATATCCTCGACAATTTCCATGTCTTCTTCGTCTGCCACAGCCGCTTCGCGAGCCATCGCTCCTGCGGCAGGAACGGCTTCCTTGCGTTTTCCAAAAACAGCCGGAAGTTCATAGACATTGTTTCTGCTTGAATAAAAGACTTTCTTCCTTAAGTCTTTCGCCGAGTCAATTTCTCCTCCGCCGTTGAGACCGAGGAAGAAGCCCTGGACGGAAACCTTGAGGTCAAGCAATGACGGAGTGCCCATAAATTCCACGTTGGGCTGGCCGGCAACGAGCGTGATCTCTGCGTTCTCGACCTTTTCCAAATGGTTCCTGACATCAGCCGCCATAGAGAGATAGGCTTTGCCTTCCCTGTCCAGCTCCAGCCTGTAGGAGGCTGCCCAGGCCATGCCGTCGGTGAGGTATTCGAACTCGAAGGGCTTTGTCGCGCCCATGACCTGCCAGAGCTTCATCTTCAGGTACTGCGGACGTTCCTTCTCCTTGCCGGAGACCATCGTTATGCTGGCTATAGGGATCTTGACGGCGGACTTGTTGGGAAGCCTTATCAAAAGGTCATTGCCAACATTGCCTTCTATGGTGCCGGTTACGCTGTAAGTCTTGGCGCCTCTGGCTTCCTTCTGCTCGGGCAGGTAAAGGAACTGCTCAGCTCCTTCTTCGCTCGCGATCCATTTCAGGGCGCTGTCCAGGTCCGGCATGTCGGAAGTGAACCACACTCTGCCCTTTTCGCCTTTGAAGCGTTCAGCGTAAGGCAGAAAATCCAGCGATTCGTTCCTGTTGGTCTTGACGTTTTCAAGTTTTGCCGCGATGGAGATCTTCTCGTCGCCCATGATCCAGAAGGTGCCGTAGGCCGGGTTAATGTCGCCGGAAAAATACAAGGGTTTGTCGCCTTCCGGAGGCGTCACCTGCCTTCTCACGATAGTAAGACCGCTCTTGAAGAATTCAAGGGAAACGATGGGCGCCTTGACCAGCTCTTCCTGCTCGACGGCGAAAAGCTCCGCTCCCAAAAGAAGCGCAAAAAGCGGTAAAACAAAGAAAAATTTGCTTTGCATGATCTTTCTCCTAAAAAATACTCGTTAATACCTGATGTAAGAGGTGTAGGTATAATTGATCTCCACCGTGGCGCCCGGCTCTATCTCCGTTTCCACAGTCTTGGAGCTGATGGGATTCACGCCGTAAGGAATGGAGACGGATTTCGTTTCCTTCTGCCCTTCAGCCAATTCGGCTTTCTCGAAGATGCCGCTGACTCTCAACACGATCTCAGCCGAGACTTTTTCCTTGCGGTGATTTTTAAGCGTGGCCTTGCCGTCCACCGTCACCTGACGGTAAGTGGAGTGGTCAAGCTGCAGCGTCTTGGGCGTTTCCTCTTCCCTTTCGCTCTCCTCTAATTTCGGCTCCAGGCTTAGGGCCTTTGTCAGCGTCGTCTTGCCTTCCTGACCGGGATTCAGCCAATTCTGCGGCGTCTGGCAGTAGAACGTCCCGTCCAGCAAAACTTCCATCGGCGCGGTGGTCATGGGGAAAGAGAAGGGGTTCTTGAAGACCAAGATGTCCCAGACCGTCTGGGTCGCGTTGGTATTAAGGTTGCGCATATAACCGTTTTGATCGATAGTGCGCATCGCGGAAACGTTCCAGGAGACCTTGCTGGCGTATTCCAGTTCCGCCGAGGCGATATCCGTTCTCAGCGTCTCGCCTTTCTTCAGGCTCTGTTTCTCGATCTTCTGGAAATGCATGTTGACCGCGCCCTTCTCCTCGACCTGGGCGACAGCGCCAAGCGTCGCGCTCTCCTCCATTCCGGCAGCCGAATCCATGTCGGCCTTGGCCATCATCATGGGAGCCTGCGCCATATAATTATTGGAGGCGTAGCGGCGAGCCGGAGCGTTGTAAACAGTTCCTCCGTCCAGAACGCCAAGGAAGCCGTTCAAGGAGATCCTGAGATTCAGAAGCGAATCCTTGCCTTCCATGTCGATCTTCGGGAAGCCGGAGACAAGCGACACTTCCGCCTCGCTGAAGTCTTCCATCTCGTTCTTGATGTCGGCGGCCATGGTAAGCTTCGCCTTGCCCTCATTGAGCTCCATCCTGTAGTAGGGCGCCCAGGTCATGCCCTGGGTGGCGTACTCGATCTTGAAGGGCTTGTCGGCGCCCTCGACTTTCCAGAGGTTCCTGGTGACGGAAGTCTCGATCTGATTCTCCCCTGCCGCGGAAACGGCCTTCAGATTGGCCGTGGGGATCCTGACGGCGCCGCCCACCGGGAACTTTACCACCACTCCGTCGAAAACGGGATTGGGCAGCATGATGCCGTTCCTGACGGCAGCGCTTGCTTTCGGCATCTTCTCCACCACGCCTTCCACCTTGTAAAAAGTCTTTGCAGTCTTTTCATCCGTGACCGGCTGCACGGTGAGCACTCTTCCCGCAGCGCCCTCCTTTTGCATAAAATCCAGTTCTTCCTTGAGATTAGTTATCTCGGACACGAACCAGACGACCGCTTCGAAACCGCCGTGCCTTTCCGCAAAAGACCGGGTGTCCACTGAGGATGTGCTGTTACTTATGACCGTCTCCTGAAAGGCCGTCATCTTTAAAGACTTGTCGCTCAGCGTCCAGAAAGTTCCGTGATAAGGCTTGATATCCCCGCTAAGGTAGCAGGGCCCTTCGCTGGGCGGCTCGACGCTCCTCTCCCCCAGCACAGTGCCGTTCTTGAAAATAGAGAGACCCGCAATCGGCGCTTTGGTTATTTCAGAAGCGTTTATCGCCTCGCCGAAAACTACCGCCGACAAAAGCGACGTAACAAGAAACAAAGAAAGATTTCTCATAAATGTCCCCATGTTGTTTTACTACACTCCATTTTAGCAAAAAAATGAGCAAAGCAGTAAAAAAGAAAGACACCGCAGCGAAACCATGCCCTGCCTTAAATGGGCAAAAGATGATTTGTCAGTAAAACAATGACATAACTTTTCCGGTTTCACGGACAAGCATTGTTTTAGAGCTTTAGTAGAATGTCTTACGATGGATCAACCATTTAACAACCAAACAGGAGCAATTATGACTGAAAACCAAAATGTCGAGTACAAGCTAACCTGGAAAGACGAGTATCTCAAATGGGTATGCGGATTCGCCAACGCAGACGGCGGCGTCATCTATATCGGCGTTAATGACGCAGGGAAAGTTGTTGGCGTAAAGAATATTGATAAGCTGATGGTTGACATCCCTAATAAGATCCAATCCGGATTAGGACTGGTCGTCAGCGTGAACAGACTTAGCGAAGGCGGCCTTGATTATATTGAGATAAAAGTCGATTCCGTTGATTATCCCGTAAATTATCGAGGCGAATACCATTTTAGAAGCGGAAACACAAAGCAGCAGTTGTGCGGTTTCGCACTGACGGAGTTCATTAAGAAAAAGACAGGGCATCTCTGGGAATCAGAGCCTATAAGTTACATCGGCGTGGATGATCTTGATAGAACGAGCATCGAAATATTCAAGCGCGAGGCTATCAGGAAAAAGAGGATGGATAAAGCTGACCTTAAGATTCCCGACCGTGAATTGCTTGAGCATTTGGGGCTAATGGCCGGCGACAAATTAACCAGAGCCGCGGTACTGCTTTTCTACAGATACCCTGGAAGATATATTCCAGGGCACCACGTAAAGATTGGGAAATTCGGCGAGGGACCGGACCTTTTATATCACGACGACTTGGAAGGCTCTTTGTTCAGCATCGCAGACCAGGTTGACGATTTGATCTTCACCAAATATTTAAAAGCGAAAATAACATACGACCGCGACGTAAGAGTGGAAACCTTTCCCTTCCCCTGGGAAGGCGTCAGGGAAGCCGTTTTCAACGCCATAATCCACAACAATTACGCCAGGTATATTCCTATTCATATAAGGATCGAAGAAGATCAAATGTTTATCAGCAACGGATGCATTCTGCCGTTGAATTGGACCGCGGAGAGCATTATTCATTCACATGAATCAAGGCCTCTGAATCCCCTTATTGCCAACGCATTCTACCGCGCAGGCTACATCGAATCCTGGGGACGCGGCATCCAATTGATCAAAGACTCCTGCCGCAAACTTGGCACTCCCGAACCGGAATACACCGTGATCGGAGACGCCCTAAGAATAAAGTTCACAGCCTTGGAAAGCGCAAAAATAACAGAACATACCCAGCCCAATCAGCAAAACGAAACATCAGTTGAATCTTTAGAGGGTAAAATACTGAATGAATTAAGAATAAATGCTAGCTTGGATCAAAAAACAATTGCCGAAAAATTAAAAATTCCCATTTCGTCGCTCCAAAGAGCATTTGATAAATTGAGAAAAGAAAAACGTATTATTCGCAGGGGAGGAAAACGCTATGGATATTGGGAAATAAAACAATGAAGTTTTGGTGATATTTTGGGAAAATAATTAAAAACGACTTTTAACGACTTTTAACGACTTTTAACGACTTTTAACGACTTTTAACGACTTTTAACGACTTTTAACGACTTTTAACGACTTTTAAAAAACTTTGGATGATACTTTGGATGATACTTTGGATGATACTTTGGATGATACTTTGGATGATACTTTGGATGATACTTTGGATGATACTTTGGATGATACTTTGGATGATACTTTGGATG
>JAFYIM010000186.1 GCA_017538635.1 bacterium | reverse complement strand
GGCACTGTCTCTTGTCAAAGGAAACGACGCTTTGTGATCCCCTGGCAGTCCAGGTGTCCTGGCCGCCAAGGGAACCTAAATTGTAATAAGGCTCCTCAAAACCGGAGGTGTAGAACCAGCCTCCCTTGGAGTAAGTATAAAGGGAAGTCAGAGAGCCTCTGTTGGATTCGTCCCAATCCCAATAATCCATCACCGCCCGGGAGCGGAAGAATCCGTCGGGGAAAAAGTTCTTGTAAAGGACAAACCAAAGATTGGCGGTGCGGGAGACCGAACCGCTGATAGAGTAAGGCAAAAACCAGGAGGAATAGTCCAGGACTTTGAGAGCGTAGTCGAAATCAGCCGATCCGTAATTCAGGACCGTCGTGTAGAAAATATTGGTCAGCCCCTCGTTCCCCAGGTTCGTCACGCCGCCCCAACTCGGAAGCGGCTTGTTTTCCCTACTCAGCAGCTCTACCTTAACATTGTCGATGAAAAGTTTGGCATCCTCGGTGTTTTCCCCTCCGCCGCTAATCGCGAGCCTCTCGAGAAAGTCCGTCGGATTCGTGAAATCGTTGGGCATATTGCGGAGCGGGATGCCCTTGGCGTAGTTCGTGGTGAAGTCGCCAAAAGTCAGGCTGGTCAGGGCATAGCGCTCATAGTCCAGGGTAAAAGAGAATGGGAACCATTCGTCAAAGGGCGCCGTCGTTTCGCCTACGAGAGGATATTTTTCTTCTCGGCTGCAGAAACCGTAGATCTTTATGCCTTCTTCGCTGCAGCGCAGGTTGAAATCCGCGGCGTTGTTCCAGTAGTTCTGACGGATGGCAAATTCGTTGACATCGCCGTCTGATCCTTTGTAAAGCGTCATGGAGACCCTGACAAGCGGATTCTTGGGCGTTCCTATCTTGCAAGTGTAGCCGTCCCAACCGCTGCCTCTCACAAAGTGGGCGCAGCGTCCGTCGATGCCGAAGTCAACGTTCGTAACGATCATCTCGTTGTAAGGCTTGCCGTAACCGTCTTCCTTCTTGCCGTCCCATCTGTATTGGCCCGTGATCTCGCCCTCTTCCATATAGGGCGCTTCGAAATTCTCATAGAAGAAGACGCTGCCGGAACCGGCCCTCACCGTGACATAGCTTTGCCCGAAACTTCCGAGATCGACTAGCAGTTTCGTCTTGTAATAGACGTTCGTCATGTCGGAGCGGTTCAAAGCGATCTCCAGTTCGCAGGCCGAGGCGCCGACGCCGATGGTTCCCGAAAAAGCCAGCCATTCCAGGTTTTCCGTCGGCTGGACGGAATAGTTGAAATAACCTCCGCCGTCGTTGGCGATGACAAGGGTCTTGAAGCCTTCCTCCGGGCTGTATTCAAGCGTGTCGGTGCTTATTTTGGGAACGGGTTCATAAAGGCTCTCGTAGGCCGCCTCAACATCGTCGATGGGGGCGCATTTAGGAGCGCCTCCGCCGAAAACGCCGACGCCGAAGTAATTGACGTTGACTTCGTCGAGCACAAAGTTTTCCGGCTTGTTGGTCACACTGTTGACAATAACGTTCATGAGCCTGCGGGCAGGGTACGAGATGTTGAATTCAACGGGAGTGAAATTCTGGTCGCCTATCCCGCCTACGCCGAACTCATAATCGCTGCTTTTAAAATAGAAAGTCCCGCCGTTGCGGTAACAATAGAGCGCCCTGCCATCCTCGCCGTCTCCCAGCATGACGCCGGCCATGTTGTAGGAAGACTTGATCTGGAAACGTATCCTCAGAACGCCGGAATCAGTGAAAACGCTTGGCTGCGTACCCATCGGGATCCAGATACCGGAATCCTCGCCCCATCCGCCTTCGAATTTGTAAACGGAAAGGCACTTCGTCGTAACGTTCGTTATGTCGTAAGTGTACTTATCCTTGTAATCTTCCTGGAAACACTTCAAATCGTCGCGCTGGGAGAAGAAGTCGCCCTCTTCATAACTCTCGAAATCCTCGCTGAAAAAGACAGTAGGCTCGGCTTTCAAGTTAGCCGATATGGCAAGCAAAACGAAAAACAGCAGAAGTTTTTTCATGGCAGGGCAAATTGGTTGTTTATCAT
>JAFYIM010000185.1 GCA_017538635.1 bacterium | reverse complement strand
GTTGCCAGAAGCGCAGGCGGTGGCTACCCCGCAGGTGAAGCCGTGGATGCCGTAGCGCATGGCTATCGTGTGTGCGCCTACGTCAGCCGTGCCGGAAGGGACCAAAAAGGGCGTGACGCGGCCGGGACCTTTTTCAAACATGACTCCGCAGGTCTTCTGGATATTGTCGATGCCGCCGATGCCGGAACCCATTATAATGCAGACATCGTGGTTGTCGCCTCTTGCGGCGAAATCTATGCCGCTGTCCCTGACGGCTTCCATGCCGGCGTTGACGGCATGAAGTACGGAACGGTCGTAGCGGGCGGCGTCCCTCTCGCTGAATCCGCCGGGCGTCGGATCGTAATGGCATTCGCCGGCGATATGGACTTTGTTGTCAGTGGAATCGAAGAGCGTGATGGGGCCGATGCCTGATCTGCCGTTTATGACGCTATCCCAGTTATTGGCGACTCCGTACCCTGTGGGGGCGACGGCGCCAAGGCCGGTGACTACTATTCTTTCACTATCTTTCATATCTTTATATTATACCCTATGAACTACTTGAAATTCAAGAGTCTTCCTCGCTTCCAGACCTTCGGAAAACGCTTGCCAAAAACGCTCCGGATATGTTGTGCCAGACGGAAAAGATCGCTCCCGGAACGGTGGCCATGGCAAGGTCGGGGAAGGATGTTTTGGCAAGCGAAACGGCAAGTCCGGAATTCTGCATGCCGACCTCGATGGCAAGCGTTCTTTTCTTTGCCGTCGTCATTTTTAAGAGCATTCCAAGGAGATAACCTGTGAGCAAGCCGAGCAAATTGTGGGCTATGACGGCTAACAAAATGAGCGCTCCCGTTTGCCTGATCCCTTCGGCGCTGTGGGAAACGACGGACGCCACGGTAAGCGTTATGCAGATTATGGAAATCAGAGGAAGAAACTGGGAGGCTTTCTCGCAGGCTTTTTCAAAGAGTTTATTCAATATTAGGCCAAGCGCTATGGGAACGATGACGATCTTTATGATCGTGAAGAACATGGCCGTCATGTCAACATGCACGGTAGTCTTAAGGAGAAGAAAAGTGATGAGAGGCGTCAGGAAGGGGGCGAGGAGAGTATTTACGCTGGTCATGGCGACCGACAAAGGGACGTCGCCCCTGGCAAGGTAGGTTATGACATTGCTCGCGGTGCCGCCCGGGCAGGCGCCGACCAATATCATGCCGGCCATCAATCCGGCTTCGAGCTTAAAGCCTTTTGAGATGGCGTAAGCCAAGAGCGGCATGATGATGAATTGCGCCAACGTTCCGGTCAAAATATCAAGAGGCCTTTTGAAGACGAAAAGGAAAGCTTCCGGCTTCAGCGTCATGCCCATGCCGAACATGATGATCATCAAAAGATAGTTGATCCAACTAGTCCGGACCCAAAGGAAAGAGGCGGGATAAATCAGCGCGACAACGGCGGCCAGAAGAACTATCGCGCCCATGAATTTTCCGAAAAACTTATTTAGGAGCGCCATAACCGGTGAGATCTTTTATGATGTTTTCCAATTCCTGCTTTCTGGTGCGGGGGATGACGATCAGGCCTTCTATATTTTCGCCAAATGAGGGGGAAACGATCGCGCCTTCCATTTGCTCGACTTTGTAGAGGAGCGTGTTATAAGCTTGGTAAGAACAGGAGAACGGGAGTTCTGTTTTGGCTTTCTCTTCAATGATCTGGCATTTTTCGACAGCCAGTTGCGCGGCGGCGCGGTAAGTGTCTATGAGGCCTCTGACGCCCAGTTTTATGCCGCCGAAATATCTGACGACCGCTATGACGACGTTGTCGAGTTTTTCTTTTTTGATGCTCTGCAGTATCGGCTGACCGGCCGTACCGGAAGGTTCGCCGTCGTCGCTGTAATAGGAATTGGCGTTGTCCGGCGCGCCGACATTGTAGGCCCAGCACACGTGCGTGGCCTGGGGATGCATGGCTCTTATCTTGGCAAGGAAAGTCTCCACCTCATCTTTCCCCTTGGCATGGGAGATGTAGGAAATGAAGCGGGAACGCTGTTCCGTCAGTTCCGCCTCTTGGCTTTCTTTGATGGTAAGATAAGTTTCCATTTATCCTTGCAGAGTGTTGAGCGTAGCTTCCAGAAGCGGAAGCAGGCGCATTTCTATGTCGGCTATTCTTCTTAAGGCTTTGGCCTGCAATCTTCGTTCCCTTAGCGTCCAGGGTCGGCCTATCCCGATGTGCGAGGCCGGCCTGACGATGCGGCGTTCGAAGAAGGGGCGAATCTCTTCTCCTATGCCGTCGTAACAGGAGGCGCAGGCCAGGGCGAAAGTTTCGCATTCCGGGTAGGCTATGGCGGCTTCGCGGCAGAATCTGGCGGCCTGGGCCCGAGAGTGCATGAGGTCTTTCAAAAGCTGGTAGTTGCCCTCGTTGCGTTCCTGGGCGCGCCAGTCTTGACTCATGGGGTCATGGTGCTGGGGATTGACGAGCGTGGCGAACCAGTAGTCGTAGGCGGTCTGTCCGAGATAATAGCCGTGCACTCTTTCGAGCTGCGACATTTTTATAGCGTTCCGGAAGCCTTTGATGAAAAGATCCTTTTCCTTCGGCGCTTTCTTCTTTTTGTCCTTTTGCGACAAGAAGTAGCACCAGACCATTTCTTCGGAAACTGGATGAGGATAAAAGCTAAGGGAATAATCCTGCGCGATAAGGATGCCGCCCGGCCGGATCCCGG
>JAFYIM010000184.1 GCA_017538635.1 bacterium | reverse complement strand
CGGTCGATACCGCCGCCGCCGAGGCCGCCCCGGCAGCTGAAGGCGCGGCCAAGCAGCCGGGCCTCTTCGGCAATCCGCTCATCATGATGCTGATCCTTCTGGCGGCGATGTACTTTCTGATGATCGCCCCGCAGCGCAAGCAGAAGAAGCAAAGGGAGCAGATGATGGCCGCTCTTAAAGAGGGCGACCGCATCATGACTCAGAGCGGCGTTTACGGAACTATCAAGAAAATCAAAGAAGAATCCATAAGGCTTCAGATCGACGATCAGACCAAGACGACCATCGAGCTCTCCAAAAACGCCATCGCCATGGTCGTGAAGGAAGAGGAAACGAAGCCTGCCGAAAAGTAAGCAATGCTAAGTAAGTTTCACAAATATCTCAAAAAGATAGGGCTCTCCTTTATAGGGGGAGTCTTCGCTCTGGCTCTGGGACTTCTGCTTTTGGTCCCGGAAGCCCAGAGCGGTGAAACCGGTGCCAAGAAGTACACGCGCGAAAGCGGCGAAACCGGCGCCAGGAAATACACGCGCGAAAGCGGCGAAACCGGTGCCAAGAAGTATAACACGCGTGAAAGCGGTGAAACGGACACAGGACGGAAGAAGATGAACAGAACGAACCGTTCCGTCGACTATGTTCCCCGCTATGACGTTCAAAGAATGAACTATGGTCCAACGGACATTCCTTCCCGTCGGCCTCGCAGACCGGACTATGTGGTTACGGACGGCGAAACTAATTATGTCGTGCATCGTCGCGGCGCTTTAGTCGGGAACGGAGAGACCAACAAGGCTGTGCTTCTCAAGCAAGGAGAAAGACAGATCGCCCAAGGCGAAAAAGAAGGCAGAGTCCTTATCAAAGGATCAGAGCGAGATTCCGACCAGCCCACCGGCGTCCACCGTATCGGCCGCAAGGGCAAGGAAAGAGAGAGGCAGAGACAAGCGCTCCTGGCGGAGCAAAACGCCGCCGAATCTTTTGGCAAAGGCAGAGAAAAAGACACCCCGAGAAAGCAACTTGGCAAGGAAGGCAAAGGCGGCGACTCCATGGGCGCTTCCGAAACTTCCACCAACGGCATCAAGACCCTAATGTGGCAGACCGCCGCTCCTCCCAGCGGCAGCGTCCACACCGCCAGATCCCCGCGCCGCGCCGGCTCTTTAGAGCGCAGGGGAGATATTCAGCGCAACCGTGACGTCAACAACAGCGCCAGAAAAATAAAAGAACGCAACAGAGAGCGTCAGGGCGAAAGCAAAACAAACGTCGTACGGCGCACCCATTCCAAAGAATCCGCGGACGACAAAGCGGACAGCAGCAACTGATTTTTGCGGCGACATCAAGAGCAGACGCTCTTTCTTTTGGTTCCCGCGTTCCTGCGGGAAAAAATACGCCGCCCCCTATGAATTTGAAAATAAATTAATATCAAATAAACAACCCTAAATAACTTTTTAACTTTATGAAACTCTCAACCAGATTTATTATCATCGCGATCGTTGTTGCAGCTTGCATCGCGTTCATCCATCCCTCCATTCGTTGGGCCACTTATGACAACGCCCAGCGCGTCGCCCTTAACGGCGACCCCATGTCCAAGAACGCCGACGAGGCCATAGGACAGTGGAAACTCAACCAGCCCCCTCAGGACGCCCCCTTCGGCCAGAGACTGGCTTACAGCGTAAAGAAGTGGTGGCAGGGCGACCGCTCCAAAGTCTTGAACCTCGGCCTTGACCTCCAGGGCGGCATTTCCGTCTTTTTGAAAGTTGAATTGGACGACGCCATCCAGAGCCAGCTGGAGAATCTCCGCCAGCGCGCTGTGGAATATTTCGAGGAAAACAAGATCAACTACACCGAGATCACGGTCCCCAAAGATAAAGTCGGCGCCATAACCTTCACGTTCGCCACCGCAGACGACGCCAAGCAGGGCTTGGACCGTCTGAGCGGCCAGGAAGACTTCACCTCCGTCCTTAACCTCCCCTCCGCTTCCGGCACTTCTTTCACCGCCACTATGCGTCAGGGCGAGCAGGACAACCTTCGCCGCCGCGCCCTTGACCAGGCCCGCCACGTGGTCGAGAACCGCGTCAACGAGCTCGGTCTGACGGAACCGCAGATCCAGGTCGAAGAGCCCAGCCGCATCATCCTTCAGCTCCCGGGCGAAAAGGACCCCAACAGAGTCCGCGAACTTCTTAAGAAGACTGCTCAGCTCAGCTTCCATGTCGTAGCTGACGCCAAGCGCAGCGACTCCTGCATCAAGAGCATCATTCGTCTGAAGAAGGCCGACAAGATCGACGAGAAGATCTTCCCCTCCTCCGGCACGACCGACCGCGGCGTTCCCTATACGACGTATAGGATCAGAACGACCGATTTCGAATATTTCAAGAAACTGCTTGAAGACCCCGAAGTCCAGCGCCGCATTCCCCGCAACTGCACCCTGATGATCGGCAAAGAAGACGCCGACCGCCGCCAGGACGGCGAAAAGACCAGAGAGCTGACGCTCGTTGAGAACGCTGTCGCCATCGACGGCTCCTGCGTGAAAGACGCCAACGTCCAGATGGACGCCAGAGTCAACCGCATCGTGGCTCTGAAGCTCAACTCCGCCGGCCGCAACAGCCTCTCCAAGATCTCCCAGGTCGCGGAGCGCAAATATCTCAGTGAAAACAAAGTGACCCAGCTGGCCATTTGCCTTGATGACCTGGTCTATTCCTCCCCGCTGCTTCTCACGCACATCGACGGCGATCCTATCATCACCGGCTCCTTCTCACAGGAAGAATGCAGCGACCTGGCCCTCGTTCTGCGCAGCGGCTCTCTGCCCGCCAGACTTACTGAAGAATACAGCCAGACCGTGGGCGCCACCCTTGGCTCCGACTCCATCAAGAAGAGCATCGCGGCCTTCGTTATCGGCTTGGCCTTCGTGGTCGTCTTCATGCTGGGCTACTATCTGCTGCCCGGCGTCGTGGCCATCATCGCTTTGGTCCTGAACGTCCTCATCACCATGAGCGTTCTGGCCCTCTTCCACGCCACCCTGACGCTGCCCGGCATCGCCGGTATCATCCTGTCGATCGGCATGGCCGTGGACGCCAACATCCTTATCTTCGAGCGACTCCGCGAAGAGCTCGCTTCCGGTAAGGAAGTGAAGCGCGCTGTCAAGGAAGCTTTCGGCCGCGCCTTCATCACGATTCTGGACGCCAACCTGACCACCATCCTGGTCTCCATCGTCCTTTACATCTTCGGTATCGGCGCCGTCAAAGGCTTCGCCGTGACGCTGATCATCGGCATCGCCGCCAACCTTTTCACCGCGCTATTCGTTTCCAGAAGCATCTTCGAACTGTTGCTTCTCAAGTTTGAATCTGCTTCCGCTTTCAAGATGCTCCAGGCTTTCAACAACAGCCAGGTCAGATTCGTCAAGGGCGGCAAACTCATGGTCTTCATCGCTCTCGCCATCATCGTCTGCGGTCTTACCATTTTCATGATCCGCTTCACCGGCGAGAATAAAGCCATCGCCCAGGGCAAGAACCCGGCCGGCACTTCTCTCTTCACCGCTCCTCTGCAGGACGTTGACTTAACGGGCGGCGACATGATCGTCCTCAACTTCCCCAAAGAGATCAAAGTTGACGAAGTCAGAAACATCCTCAGAAGCGAAGGCCTCGGCGACAGCTACATTCAGAAAGCCGACACCAGAACGGAAGGCGTGGGCTCCCAGATCATCATCCGCTGCACTTTCGGCACTTCCGAAAAAGCCGCGGAAGCTCTGATCAAGGCCCTTCCCGACAACGCTCCTGAGACCGAACAGTCCATGCGCATCGGCCCGGCCGTCGGTAAAGAGATGAAAGTCCAGACCATCAAGTCCGTCATCATCGCCTTGATTCTGGTTCTCATCTACATCTGGTTCAGATTCCACAACGTCAGCTTCGCTTTCGCTTCCATCGTCGCTCTGACTCACGACGTGCTCGTGACTCTGGCCTTCTTCGGCTTCGTCACCTACCCGCAGATGAGTCTTAACGTAATCGCGGCGCTTCTGACCATCGTGGCTTACTCCATCAACAACACCATCGTGGTTTACGACCGCATCAGGGAAAATCTCCCGCAGGTCGGCAAGCTGAGCTTGAATGAAGTCATCGACCTTTCCGTCAACCAGGTTTTGTCCCGTACCATCTGGACTTCCGCGACGACCTTGTTCACGATCCTCTCCCTGTTCCTCTTCGGCGGCGACGTGATCAAAGACTTCGCCTACGCCTTGTTGGTCGGTATGACGGCGGGCACGTTCTCCTCTATTTTCCTCGCCCCGTACCTCGTTTCCGTTTGGTTTAAGAGCAAACCCAGAGTGTAAACTATGCGTTATTTAGTCACAGGCGGAGCCGGCTTCATCGGCTCCAACTTCGTCCATTTCATCATGGACAATTACCCTGACGCCGAGGTCATTAACCTCGACAAGCTGACCTACGCCGGCAACCTCGACAACGTCAAGGAATACGTCGGGAATCCCCGCTATTCCTTCGTCCACGCCGACATAGCCGACGCCAAGGTAGTCGACGCCCTCTTCGAGAAGGGCGTCGATTACTT
>JAFYIM010000183.1 GCA_017538635.1 bacterium | reverse complement strand
TTTTATCTAAATCGTGTTACTCAATCAAGAACGCAACTTTTTCGTTTTCGCGACCGCTTACTTATATAAGGAGGACACAATATGAAAAAACAACTCTTTTTCGTAGCCGCCATCAGCGCGCTTTTAAATTCTGTTTCCCTTTTAGCGGAAAACGTAATCATCGCCCAGTCTTCATTCGGGGACACTTCCGTTTGGGAGTATGTTTCCAATCCGGGACAATATCAGGAGGAAAAAGCCCATTGGGGCGTCCTGCAGGAATTGAACGAACATACGGCGGAAAACAACGCCCCCTTCTGGGGTATTGGAGGCCTTGCCAAGAACAGCGAGGGCAAAAGCTATTATCACACTCTTAGCTTTTTGCCGCGGCAACTCGTCGGCGTGACCAATGTCTCACTGGAGTTTTCTTATTTCGCCGAAGGGCTCGATTCCGGCGAGAACATCCAGTGGTGTCTTTTTTGCGACACCACCAACCTCTTCGGAAGTCTCACCCGCTCCCGACTTGATACGAGCAACGAATGGGAAACCGTTTCCATCGCCGTTCCTGGCGACGCCGATTCCGCTGGGATAATCTTTAGGATCAAACAGCAGGGCGCCTCAGACTACGCCGGGATCGGAAACGTTACTCTGAAGGGAGACGCTTGCCCGGAGCGCGGAGCGTTCCCTTCCCTGGCCATAACCACCGCCAACTGGGAAAGAGTGGAGATTCGTTTGGATCTCAGCGAGGACATGAACCTGCTCTGCCGCTCGGAAAACAAAAACTATTTCGTCACCAATCGTCCGCAAAACGAGAGCTCTTATGAAGTTGGCGACAGCCTTGGCAGAACCGTAGTGGTGTCGGTCAACGAAAAAGAATTCAGCGACGATAGCGTCGCTCCCGGAAACACCTATTACTACAAAGCCTGGGGCCTCTCACCTGAAGGAGCGTATTCCTGCGGCAGCCCAATTAAGGAAGTGACGGTGCCTGAGCTTCCGGTTGTGGATGTGGCGGCGCCGAGCGTGGAAGAAGGAACGCTGAGCGACGAAATCGCTGTTGTGAGGAGGCCGGAAGTTGATGAAAAACTGACGGTCTTGGTCGATCTCGCCACCAGCAGGGATTTCCTGCCGAACCCGGGACTCTTTTTCTCCGAGTACGGCAAAGGTTCCGGGAACAACCGCTACCTTGAGATCTACAATCCCTCCTTGGAAGCCGCCGAGCTTGACGGAATAAATGTCTGTATTTTCAAGAACGGGTCGGAGGTCGCCGGGCAAACGCTTGCGCTCTTCGGCTCGCTTCCCTCTTATGAAACGCTTCTGATCTGCAACAACAAGGCTGACGCAGAGCTTACGAACGCAGCCGACCTTGTCAGCGCCAAGATAGACTTCACCGGCAACGACGCGGTCGCTTTGATCAAAGGCGACGAGATACTTGACATCATCGGCGTCATCGGCGAAGATCCCGGCACCGCCTGGCCGATCGGCGAATATGCGACCGGCACCGCCAACCACACCATCATAAGGTACCCCTATGTAAACCGCGGCTCTGCGACTTGGAAGAGCTCGCAGTGGGAAGTCTTGGAAAAAGACTTTTTCAACGATCTCAAAAACCACGAGTGCTCGGAGACAAGGCCGGGCAGCCTGGTCTTCGAGGGTCTTGCGGTCCCTGAGGACGGACTTACGCTTTCGAATCTTTCAGTCGGCACTTTGTATTACCTCAGGGCCAAAACCGCCTATAAGGGCGCCACAGGCGCTTACGGAGGCGTTTGCGGTCCCTTCCAGCTTATTCCTGAGCCGGGCGCTCTGCTTTTCCTTGCTCTGCTTCTTTTCGGGGCTTCTTCCTTGCGTTCCTTTCCCCTTTAAGGTAGAATTATAGCTACCAAATTGAGGAAAACCATGCAGCTGACATTACTGAAAGGAAAAATACACCGCGCAAGGGTGACGGAATGCAACCTCCATTACGCCGGCTCTATCGGAATAGATGAAGATCTCATGGCCGCCGCCAACATACTGCCTTACGAGCGCGTCTCCGTGGCGAACGTCACCAACGGAGCCCGTTTCGACACTTACGTTCTGCCCGCTCCCAAAGGCAGCGGAACGATCGCCATCTACGGTGCGGCCGCTCACCTGGCGAAGCTCGGTGACATCATCATTATTTTCGCCTGGGCCAATATGGACGAAAAGGAAGCCAAAGCCTTCAAGCCTTCCATCTGCCTGGTGGACGAAAACAACAAGATCAAGTTTTAATAAAGAGCTCTTGCAATAAAAAAAGGCGGGCTGAATGCCCGCCCTTTTTGTTTTGGTTTTTCGCTTAATCAGCGCTTACGCAAAGCAAGCGCTAGAACGATGGCCAGCAGTCCGACCGCTATGGGTTCGGGGACGCTGACGTCGTGGGCGGAAAGTTTAGAGAACCAGACGCCGGTGGCGTACAGTTCGTCCGGGCCGTCGTTCTGAGCCTTGATGCCAAGGCTTAAAAGCGGCTGATCGTCGAAGCCGCCGTTCAAGGGCACGTCGCCTTCCGCGAAGTTGGTCACAACGCCGTTTACGGAAGCGCTGAGAGCGCAGCCGTAAGCAACGTCGGTGTCAATGGTGAGGGAAACAGTGTTCCACTTATCCAAGGGCGCTCTGAACCATTCCATAAAGTCAGATCCGGACATGTAGCCGATCAAAACTTCTTCGTTTTCCTTGTCGCGGCGGAGCCTTATGGGCAGGAAACCAGTCTCGCCGTTCTGGGTAAGGTCAACGTAGGTGGTGTTCTCGTTCTTCTCCATCAGGAATTCCGCCTCAACAGTGAAGGTGGAGCCGGTGGCGCCGATGGCGGGCACATAGGCAAAAGAAGATTCAGGGAAATACACGCCGCGTTTGCCTTCCTTTTCGCCAATAGTAGGAGTAGTGGACTTGTCCTGAACTTTCCAGTAGTCCTGGCCGTTCAGGTTGCCTTCGGTGTAGAAGGGGGCGCCAAAATCGGTGGCGTAATAAAAGCCGCCTTTGCTGAAGGTAACAAGCGAGGTGATGGCGCAATCAAGGGCGCCGCCCACGGCGCCGTAAGCGTAGCGCATCCTGGAGCGGAAGAAGCCGTCCTCCAGGCCGTCTCTCTTGACGCCGACGCTCAATTTGCCGTTGTCCTCTATGACGCCGGTGGCGTTGGTGGTGACGAAGACGTTCTCGGGATAATCAAGGAAGGTCACTTCGTACCGGAAGGGCACGGTGCCGCAGTTGACCACGGTATCCTCGATGACCGTCTTATCTTCGCCGAAAACATAAACGCCGTTCAGCTGAGGCTCATAAGTGGCGGGACGGGGCACATCCTCAAATTTGAGGTCGTCTATAAGCAGCATGGCGTTTTCGGAATTGCCGCCGCAGCTGATGCAGAACTTGGTAAAACGCTGGACAGGATAGATCCATTCGCTGGCCTTTTTGGAAAGTTCCACGCTTTTGCCGAAGTTCGTCGTATAGTCGCCCAGGGTCATTTCCGTCAAAAGATAGCGCCTGTAATCCACCGTGAAAGAGAAATCCAGCCAGGTGTCCAAGGGGAACTTTTGGTCGCCAAGAATCATTTTCTTCTGGGCGGGGCCAAGGCCGAATTCATAAAGGTAGAAATAATCCTGGCTTTCTTCCCTGACAAACCAGAAATTGACCGCCCTGTACCAGTAGTCGTTCTGGATGTAGAAATAATCGGCGTCCTTGTCGGCCTCGCTGCCCTTGTAGAGCTTCATGCTGACCTTCAATATGCCGCCGGTGGGAGAATAGACGTCGCACATGTAGCCTTCGTAGCCGCCGGCTCTCACAATGTATCCGCAGTTGCCTTCATAGCCGTAGGTGACGTTGGTGACCAGCATGGAGTTGCCTTCGTGCTGATAGTCGCCGATCCAGGTGTTCTGGCCGTCGATGCCGCCGATCTGCATGAAGGGAGACTCGAAGTTCTCGGCGTAGATCACGGTGCCGTTGGGAACGCAGACCGGGATGGTCTTGGAGCCATATTCGCCGCCGTCAACGGTCACCATAGCGCGAAAATAGCCGTTGGTCATAAGGCTTCTGTCAACGCTTAGGGTAAGCTCTACCGCACCTTCGCAAGTGCCGGAAGCGGGAGTGATGGAGATCCATTCCGGAGAATCCTCTATGGTCGCGGTATATTCAAAAGAACCCGTGGTCTTGTTAGCGACCGTCAGTTTCATTTCCGTAGCGGTGCGGGAGAACATGGGCTTCAGGGGGCTTAGATCGAATTCCTTTTTCGGCGGAAGCGGGCAGGTGGCGATCTGGAAATTGTCCAGGGCGCCGTTGTGCATGACTCTAACGCCGTCCGGCAAGGTCCCGCAGCCGTCCGTCTTGGCGCTCTTGTAATACATGCCTTCCTCTTCAAAGACCTGGTCGGCAATGCTGAGGCGCTCAATGCTTCTGGTGGCGGGAGTAATGATCAAACTGAAGGGCTGATAGGTGTCCGCGGGAAGTTCGTTGACCTGGAAGGTCTTCTGGGAACCGTCGGCGGAGGAATAGGCGAGCGTCGCCTTGCCGTCGGCATAGCGGATGAATTCCGTGATTTCCACATCGTAATTCTTGCCGCTGTCGCCAAGGGCATGGATCTTGGTGTAGAAAGGATTTGTCGCTTCGCTGGAAACAAAAGTGTAGCCGGAGACCAAAAGCTTGACGTTGCCGGGGCACTGCTCGGAGATGTCGAAGCTGGTCTGGTGGTTGATGCCATACTGGGAATCGGCATCATCGCAGAAAAGGAACTGCGAGCCGCTCTGGGCAGCCGCGGCGTTGTTGGAAACGATTATCACGCCGCCGGCCCCCCACCAGCTGCCTTTCCAATTGTTCTGATCGACAACGTCGCCTGGCGTGTAGCCTTCGCCGGTTTCAAAATCGATCGTAAAGATCGTGTTGGTCTCCCCGGCCAGAACGCTCATTACGCCGAGGGCAAACAGGAACAGTAATTTTTTCATAACTTATCTCAATTGTTTGGTTGTTAAGGTTTAGAACAAATAAATGGGGTGCGAATCGGGATTTTTCCCGAAGAGGGTCACGTCATCGATCTTTTTGATAACGGGACCCTTCAGGAGCGCATAGAGCAGACGTTCCACGCCGATGCCGCCGCCGAAAGTGGAGGGGAATAGGTCGGAGCCGTCTTCGCCTTTCATCGCCGCGGCAGCAAGGAAGGGAGCGTAACCGCTCAGTTCCTCAACGTTGGTTATTTCGCCGTTGCGGTCGAAAGAGGGGCGACACATTATGATCTTGTTGTCCAAGAGGCGCTCGATGATTGGTTCGTAGAGCCATTCCCTGATGGCGCCGGACAGAACTTCCAACGCTCCGCCCATGCTCCCGTCAGCAAGTTGGGATTGCGCGCAGAGGTCGTAGTTGTAGATGTCCCTGGAGGGAACTTCTTCCAGGTTCCTCTTCGTGCCGTCAGCTTTGAGATACGGATAGACCAGGTCGTAGTTTTCGCGCATGATACCCTTGATCCAGAAGAACTGGCTTTTGGCGGAATTCCCAAGTTCCTGTTCCGAAGCGTCTTTAGCCTCGTCTCTGAAGAAGGAGGGGAAGGGCTTTTCAGGCACTGTTAGCGTGACGCCCAGGGCCTTGAGGTCCTCGGAATTCTTTTCTATGAGCGCTTTCACGGTATAGATGATCAGATCCTCGAAGAAGCCAAGCGCCTTTTCGTAATCCTCCGCCAGGATGGCTTTGACTTTTTCCTCTTCGTTGAAATATTCCTTCAGCGTCACGAATTTTTCCCGCCTAAGCTCCATGTCCATCTGGGAAAAATCGATGAGATAGCGGCCCCTTTGCTCGCCAATCGGGCTTTCCAGCTCCAACCTGATGTTCGGGGAATCGATATAGACGCCCTTCAGCATCGGGTTGGTGCAGGCCAGAAACTTCGAGTAGATCATCGAGTGCGTGGTCTTGTAGGGCTGGCCTTTATAGCGAATGGTCGGAGAATACTCAATGTCGTGAGCCAGAGGGTCAGTCACCGGGGAAAGGGAGACTCTCTCCAGGTTCAAAAGCCCGTTATCACTGAGGAAATTCTGCATGGCCTGTACCATGGTGGTCCTGATCCTCAAAACATGGAAGATGCTTTCGCTCCTCCATTTCTCCATGTACTGCTTTCTGGTGAAAGCTTTGAGCCCGCTGCCCGACTGCTTAAGCGCGGCATGAAAACGCGCCAGGCTGGCGCCTATCTCATCTCGTTCCTGCATGAATGTTCCTTAAGCTTATTTGCTGTTCATTTTGTCGTTGAGCTTGCTGATAGCCTGGTTCTTGGAGATCAGATTGTCCTCCATTCTGCCGGGTCCGCCCGGCCTGCCGCCGCGCCCGCCTCTGCCTCTGCCGCCGCCGAAGCCTTCGAA
>JAFYIM010000182.1 GCA_017538635.1 bacterium | reverse complement strand
TCCCCTAGATCAAATTCCGTCTCCTCGTAGATGGGGATGGGAACGCCGGCGATGTTGCCTTCCTTGGTCTTCACGGCCTTGACCGAAACAAGCTTGTCCAGTTCGACCGGCTCACTAAAGAGCACGGTCCACTTCGTGAGGCCTGTCTTCAAGTCTTCCTCGCGCTTGATTATTTCAGCCTGTTCTTTCTCGATGCGCCTGACTTCCGCCACCAGCTGCTCTTTTTTCAATTCAAGAGTCGGCAGGAAGCGGCGGTAGCGGCTGAGCGCGTCGCGTTCGCTTTTCAGGGCTGATTTGGAAAATTTAAGTTTGGCCATGGTTTATTTAGCGGGCCAGTATTTGGCGATTAATTCCGGTTTCAAGCTGATCTCGGTCTTTTCGAAGCATTCGCCCAAGATCTGCCAGCAGAGGTCAAGGGCGCCTTCCAAGGGGATGTTCACGGAAAGGTCCATGAGCTTATCCTCGAAAAGCTTTCCGTACTTCAGAAGCTTCAGGTCCCAGGCGCTCATAAGGAAGCCCATGGACTGTTTCTCCTGAGTCTCGCGGCACTGGGCGTAGAGCTGGATCATGGTGTTCATGATGGCGCGGTGGTCGTCACGAGTCTTGTTATTGACCTGCTGTTTTAGACGGGAGAGCGAACCGAAAGGCTCGATGCGGCCGTTCTTCAGATAGAATTGTCCTTCCGTGATGTAGCCGGTGTTGTCAGGCACGGGGTGCGTAACGTCGTCGCCCGGCATAGTCGTGACGGCCAGGATGGTGATGGATCCGGCGTCCTCAAAGTCCACGGCCTTTTCATAACGGGATGCCAGCTGGCTGTAAAGGTCGCCGGGATAGCCGCGGTTGGCCGGCACCTGTTCCATGGTGATGGCGATCTCTTTCATGGCGTCCGCGAAGTTCGTCATGTCGGTCAGAAGCACGAGAACGCGCTTGCCCGCCACGGCGAACTGCTCGGCGGTGGCCAGGCACATGTCCGGAACCATCTGGCATTCCACGATGGGGTCGGCGGCCGTATGCACGAACATCACGGTTCTAACCAATGCGCCGCGCTCCTCGAATGTGTCGCGGAAGAAAAGATAGTCATCGTGCTTAAGACCCATGCCGCCGAAGACGATGATATCGACTTCCGCCTGCATGGCGATGCGGGCGAGCAATTCATTGTAAGGTTCGCCGGCGATGGAGAAGATCGGCAGTTTCTGGGATTCGACCAGCGTGTTGAAGACGTCGATCATCGGGATACCCGTTCTCACCATGTGGCGCGGGATGATGCGCCTGGCGGGGTTGACGGAGGGGCCGCCGATATCGACCGCTTTGCCCTGGAGAGCCGGGCCTCTGTCGCGGGGCTGACCGCTGCCGTTGAAGACGCGGCCCAAGAGGTCGTCGGAAAAAGACACCTGCATGTTGCGGCCCAAAAAGCGCACTTCGTCGTTGGTGGCGATGCCTCTTGCGCCAGCGAAGACCTGCAGCGACACAAGGTCGCCCGCAATCTTGATGACCTGGGCCAAAGAGGTGCCGCGCTTACTGGTGACTTCCGCGAGCTCGTTGTAGCCTACGCCCGTGGCGGAGACCGTAATAACGCTGCCTGCTATCTGTAAAACTCTGGTGTGTATAGTCTGCATATCTATTCTCCTTTACGCTCTGCGCTCCGCGACATGTTTGTCAAGAAGCTCTTCGGCCGCCTTGCACTTCTCGCTTCCCCAGGGCGAAATGTTCCAGTTCTTGAATTCCCTGGTCAGTTCCAAAAAGAAGGTGCGGGCCTGGTCCTTGGTGTCGAAAGTAAACTTCGTCTTTATG
>JAFYIM010000013.1 GCA_017538635.1 bacterium | reverse complement strand
TCCTTTATGGTCTTGGCGGCGGAACGCTTGTGGCCCGTGAAGCTCAGGCTGTCCAAAAAGAGCGTCCCCGAGGAATAGTGATAGCGGCCCCTGCTTGTCAGGGAGCTTTCGCTGAGAGCCGGGCAGTCCACGTCACAGTTGAAATTGAAATTCAGACAGCCGCTTTTCTTCCTTGCGTCAAAGCGGATCCTCTGAAAATAGGCTGGTCGGCCTTCATCTTCCCAAAATTGGAATTCATTGACATTAAAGTAAGGGACGGCCGAAAGCAAGGTTTTGATCCTTTCCCTGGCACGCACCCACTCCATTGTGCGGATACTGCCTTTCTCCATGCCGAACATGGGCGAGAAGATCTGGTGGGGCCACATCTCGAAGTGGATGTAGTCCAGGCTCATTATGGCTTTGCCGTCTCCCTTGGCCTCGTAGAGGTCGAGCGCCGGGATGTCGACCTTGAAGCGGCCCGTCCAGGACGAGAGCTTAAGGTCGACAACGTCCGCCCGGCAATTCAGAGCCTTTGAGATCTTCCTGGCCGCATGGTCGCGGAAGATGAAGTTGTTCGCTATGAGGGGCGGAAGGATGGCAAAGGCCAGGTACAGCCCTGGTATCACCAGAAGATATCGCCAGGAGAATTTCATCCCTGCAGCTCTTCCTCTTCGGTTCTCGTTACCGCGATGGCCAGTTCGTCCAGCTGTTCGGGGCTGACGGTGGAGGGCGCGTCGGACATGAGGTCGGTGGCCTTCAAAGTCTTCGGGAAAGCTATGACGTCCCTGATGTTATTGCGGCCGGTCAAAAGCATGGTGAGCCTGTCTAATCCAAAGGCTACGCCGGCGTGCGGCGGAGCACCGTACTTAAGAGCGTTGATAAAGAAGCCAAAGCGGTCTTCTATCTGCTGAGGCTCGAGCTTCAAGAGCCTGAAGATGCGGTCCTGCAGCTTGGAATCGTGGATACGGACGGAGCCGGAGCCGACTTCATAGCCGTTGATTACGAGGTCGTAGCTGTTACTTCTGACGTGTCCTGGATCGGATTCCAGAATGTCAAAGTCGAGAGCGTTGGGGGAGGTGAAGGGATGGTGTTCGCTGACCCAGCGTCCTTCCTCTTCGCTGTACTGGAAGAGCGGGAAGTCCGTGATCCAGGTGAAGGCGAAAGTGTTTTCCGGAATGAGCTTCAGTTCGGCTCCAAGCTGGAGCCTGACGGCGCCCAGGCCTTTGCAGGCGGTAAGAGCCGGACCGGCGGACAGCAGGAGCAGGTCGCCTTCGGCGGGGGAAAATTGTTTTTCGAGCGCGGCCCATTCCTCGTCGGTCAGGCCTTTCATGGGAGACTTGCGGCCTTCCGCTTCGTATTTGACCCAGAAGATGCCCTTGGCTTTCTCTTTCTTGGCGACTTCACTAAGTTCGTCGAGCCTGCGGCGGGGGAGAGTCGCGCCGCCTTCAACCTTAATGCACCTTACGCTGCCGGATTCAAGGATGGCTGAGGCAAAGGGCGGGAAGGAGCAACCTTTAAAGATCTCGGTAACGTTCTGGATGACCATGCCGAAG
>JAFYIM010000181.1 GCA_017538635.1 bacterium | reverse complement strand
GAAGCCACGGTCGTCAACGACGGCGGCGGCGCGGCCAGGACGAGCGTCACGGTCCTCGACTACACCGATTTCGTGACCGCCAAGACCTCCGGAAAACTTGAGACCACCGATAAGGTGACATTCACCGTCACCAGAGACGGCCTCCAGGACGGCTTCTACTACGCCCGCTTCCGCTACGCCTATGAAGGCATCGATTCCGAGATCACTGGCGCTGTGACCAGCCTGGTCTCCTTCGCAGTGGGCGGCTGGTACTACGGCACCGACTTCCAGGGCCCCTACTTCCATGAAGGCTCCCTCAACGGCCAGCCAGGCTGGACTGCCACTGAGGACATCCAGATCGAAAAGATCAACGGCGAAAGCTGCCTCACCTTCACCGCCAACTCCATCGCCACTTTGGCCGCAAGCGTCCCGAACCAGGCCGCCTTCACGCTGCAGGGCCGCGTCCTGGCGGAAAAGGGCGACAGCAGCGCCTACATGAGGATCAGCACCATTGACACCTGGGGCTACAGGCCAATCTATCTGGTCAAGGACAACGAAAGCCAGACCGTCAGCATCTGCTCTGTTAACGATGCCGGCGAATTCGAAGTCCTACTCCAGAAACCCTTCTCCGAAGAGTGGATCGACTTCAGCTTCACCATGGACACCGACATCAACGTCGCCATGGTCACCCAGGTCTCTCTGGGCGAGGAAACGAAGGATGTCGAGCTTGCGCTGGATCCCGACTACGACTGGACTGCCATCGATCAGTTCTCCTTTACCACCTACACCTATGACGAAGGCGAATCGATCTCCGAGGCTGTTGCGGCCGACGCCGCTCAGACCGGCTTGCATATGGCCAGACTGATCGTCCGCGATCCTGCTCTGCCCGAGCCTGCCGTATTGGCCATCCTCGGTCTCATCGCGGCTCTCGCACTTAGAAAGCGCGGCTAAGCAAAAGCTGAACACGACAAAAAAAGCGGCCCTCCCACGAGGGCCGCTTTTTTTACACGATCTAAAATTACTTCACCAGTATCGTCAGGCGGCGGACCTTGAATTTTCCGGCGTTGGCCTGGAAGGTGTAGTCCGGGTTCTTGCCGGGATTGTTGCCGATGCCGATGTCGCAGGTGACGCCAGGCGTGTTGAAATCGTTGTAGGCCATGATCGTCGATTGATTGGCTACGTCGTGGATCTGCATCGATCCGTAGTGGCCGTCATTCGGCAGCGGCTTGTCGTTGAAGTCGTAATCGTCAGCTGATCCGCCGATGTCAGGCAAGCCGGGCGCGGAAGTGTAGTTCCCTTCCCAGAACTCGAGCAAGCCGCCCTCAGAATCCGTCACTTCTTTGACGGTGGGAACGTTTGAGCGCACCGTAAGGTTCCCCACTTTCTGCTGCACGACTTTGTTGGTGTAAATTGGAACGCCCAGCAGCGTAAGATCAGTTACCGGCGTGTCCATAATGGCAACGCCCCACAGGATCTGGTCTTTTTTGTTCTGGAGTTCCATTACATAGGCGACCTTCTTGGGAGCGGCTGTCAAAGACCTTAACTTGTTGACGGAGTAATTTTCCTCCGTGAACTGGCCCTTGGCCGGCAGATCAGACTGCAGAAGCACTTTGAAGCCTGTTAGTTCCGGAATCTTGAGAGCGTCGCCCAGTTTGGCCTCATCCCTTAAGACTACGCCGTTGTCAACTTCAAAGGGCGGCACGGGCAGGCCCGAAACGCCGCTGTAAA
Organism: bacterium; assembly: GCA_017538635.1. Next base: position 1,405 of record JAFYIM010000181.1, on the reverse strand, counting down.
GGGACCCGAAGAACGGCGCGGTCGCCAGGTAGCGGATGCTCCTGGGGTTCTTCACTTCGTCGGAAGCAACGATCAGCTTCTCCCCTCTCAAGCGTGCGACTTCGTAAACTTCGTTCTTTATTTCCGCCGGGAAATACCGCCCGTCGTCTCCGGCTATTTCGAATCCCTTCGGCATGGAGCGGTCGTCGTTGTAAAAATACCAGTCGTTAGTTTCCTGGAAAGTCAAAACAAAAGCGCCGTCCTTGATCTCGTAGCTAGTCAAACTGGGCGCTTCCGCCACGATGTCCGTGAAGCCGTAAACATCTTTCAGGGCATGCAGAGCCAAACGCTTCGCCACCACTTCCTTCTTGTTGGGATGGATGTCGTACATGTTGCCGACGTCGCAGGTCGGAACGAAGGCCGCGTTCTTCTCCTCACGCGCGAACTTGGCCTGAGCAAGCTCCAATTCATAGAAGCTCTGCCAGTAGGGCGCCAGCTGCACGAAATACAGCTTGAAATCTGGATTCTGGAATTCCTTCGACCAGCCGTCATACAATGCGTGCATCTTGTCGCAGTAAATTTCCGCTTCCCCGGCGTTGTTGCAGCCCTGGTACCAGATGAAGCCCTGGGACGCGTAAGGCACGAAAGGCGCCACCATGGCGTTCCACAGCACAGTCGGCTGCTGCATCCACCAGGAGATCACGCCCCTGGCCATGCTCTGATCCCACTTGTTGGTAACGGGATAATCGGCGGTCTCTTTCAGTTCCGGATGATTCTCATACCCAGATCTCGGAGTCCAAGCGTCGATATTCGTTCCGCCCCAGTCGGCGTCGATGATGCCTATTGGAACGCGAAGGCTGGCATACAACTGCAGCGCGTAATAAAAACCGATCGCCGACAGCGACCTTGAATCTTTGTTTTCCTCTTTATGCTTTTTGAACTCTTCCGGCGTAAACTTATACCAGGGCGCCTCGATATAAGCCTGAGGATAGGCGTTGTGTCCCCTGTTGACCCTGACGAAGCGCACATAAGGATTTCTGGTCATAGCAAGCATGATCTTTCCGTTGGCGTCCCTGAACCTGGGGTCCGCATCCCAGATCGGGCATTCCATATTGCTCTGTCCGGAAGCAAACCACACTTCGCCCACCAGAATGTCAGATATGATCTTCTCGTCCGCGCCGTCGCTGGCTTTCATCTCGCGCCCTTCGAAGGACGCTTCCAGCGGCTCCAAATAAACCATCCAGTTACCGTTACTATCCGCCTTAGCCGACACCGACTGCCCGGCGAACTCAACCGTCACCTTGCTTCCCGGCTCCGATTTTCCCCAAACAGGCACCTTCCTACCCTGCTGCAACACAGCGTGGTCGCAGAAAGGCGTAGCCAGTTTCAGCTCAGCCAAACCAGGCAGCGCCAACAAAAACAAAAG
>JAFYIM010000180.1 GCA_017538635.1 bacterium | reverse complement strand
TTTTTCAGCTGTTGCCATAATTTATCTCCTGATGTTTTTTAAATAATCTCTTCCCAGATCATGGAGAGCGCCTCCATGATGGTCAAGTGCCTGATATGTTCCCTGCTCCCTTTGAAAAGGAAGCGTTTTGTCTTCGTCGTGTAAGACAGAGCTATCGCGATCCAGACAGTTCCTACGGGATTGTCCGATCCGTCTCCCTCCGGGCCGGCCAGGCCGCTTACGGCGACAGCCATGTCCGTATTGAAAATTCTCCTGGCTCCTTCCGCCATGGCGGCCACGCACTCCTCGCTGACAGCGCCTTTCTCGCGAAGGATCTCTTCGCTCACTCCCAGAAGGTCCCTTTTGATATCGTTCTGATACGCCACGGCCGAGCCCTTGAACCAGGAGGAGCTGCCGGGCACGGAAACGAAGCAGGCGGAAAGCCCGCCCCCGGTGCAGGACTCGGCAGTGCTTATGGTCACGCCCCTGAATTTCATGGCCTCGCCTATCTTCGCGGCCTGTTCTGTTTCGCGCGGTCCGTAGATCATCATTCCCCCGCCTCGCTTAGGACGTTCGTAACGCTTGGCTGCCATTCTTCCAATGAAACGGCCACGCCAAGCTCCCTGTCGTCCGCAAAACCGTAATGCTTCGGCACCCACTGTCTGGAGGATATCAGTTCTACCAGATTGTTCTTGCTCAAAGGAATGTCGTCCGGAATATCGTATTCGAAAGAACGCCACAATTTGTCGCCCAGGACGACCGTGTCGAGGTAATGGCCGTTTATGTAGATCGCCGCGGACAGAGGATAGTAACGCAAAAACGGATTGCCAGCCCTCAGTTTCAGCCTAAAATTAGAACGTTTTCCCAGATACTCGAAATGAGCGTCCGCTTTCGTCCAGGAAAAAACAAGGCCCTTCGGATCTTCCTCTCTGTTGTAAAAACCGCCGTCCGGCTTCTTCTCCTTATGCCAACGTATGTGGCTCATGGCAACCCCCAGCGTCCTTTCATCCCCGGAAACTCCATAGTCACACGGGCGCCAGGTTTTATCGCAGGAAAGGCGGAAAGCGACGCACTGGTCGGCCACCGCGTCAAAAGGCAGGGCGTAACCGACTGGAAGAGACACTTTGTAAGTTTTTCCGGGTACGGAAAGCGTAACGTTAGTCTTCGCCTCGCCGTTGACATACACGCTCACTTTCTGAGGATCTTCACTAAGGTTAGGAAAATTGCTGGTAAGGTCGAACGAAGCGTAGTTGTTCATCTTTTTCACGCAAACGACGCCGGATTTTCCGCACCATCGCCAAGGCTTGGATTGGGCGTGCCAGTTTTCCCAGCTGTAAAACCCCTCTTCGCCCAGAATGCCGATGGAGGCTCTTCTCCTTTCGCTGTTCAGATCAGTGGCGTTCAGGTGGCGATAGCACAGGAAAGAAACTCCCGACAATAAAAGGACGCCGATGAAAGCCATGAATCTGGCTTCGCGGTGCAGCGGGATCTGGAAACGGGATTTCGCGCCAAGGAAAGCCAAAGACAAGCCAAGGAAAATATGCCAGGAAACATTGACTTCCATAACTTCCTGGTGCACCCCGAGCAGAAGGAGAATTGCAAATACCGCCAGCGGCAAAAAGACTATCCAAAGCCTTACAAGTTCTTTCTCGTCACCCCTCAGCTTGATCCATGCCGCAGCGAAGGATAGCAAGATACCGCCCATGAAAACGCCAAGGCCCAGCATTCCGAAAAGGCCGCTCTCCGCCTTGACCTGCAGATAAAAGTTGCAAGCGTTGTCCGGCGCTCTCAAGTTCTCCTCTTCGTACTTGGCAAAATTCGGCAGCTCCACCACGAAACTTCCTATACCGACACCGGAAGGCCAAGTCCTCTCCGCCGTCAGCTGCGCGAACCTTGGGTAGAGCTGGCGCCGGCTGTCGTTGAAGATCCTAAGAATGCTGCCGGAATTTCTTATGCTGCGGATGTCTTTTTTCAGTCTTCTCTGAAGAGCCGGGCTCTTGGTCGTGCCAGTAAGTATCTTGTCCGCTTTTTTTACAAAATACATGCTGTACATCCCGGCGCAGCTGATCAAAAATATGAGCGCAAGCGCAACTGCGCCTATCCTGACCAGCGGCCTGGCTTTCAAAATCATCTTTGTGTTGATGAAGAAACCTATCGTAAAAAGGAACAATGATGCCACGATCGCCAAAAATCCGCTGCGAGAACCGGAATAATTTATGCCGAAAGCACAGAAGACAAGCCAAAAAAGCATAAGAATCGGCTTGAGATAGCCAAACTTTTTTTCCCAACGAGCAAGAAAAGCCAGGCCGAAACTGAAAGCCAGCCCCAGAACTACGCCCAGCGCGTTGGGATCCTGGCAGGTCCCGTTAACTCTGCCCATCCTCACCCAGTAGAAGGAGCGGTTGGCGCAGAATTCAATGGAGATGTGGCGCTGGATAAAGGCTGCCGCAATAGCCAATGTGCAGCCCGCGGCGAAGAAAAGCCACATCCTGAAATAGAGTTTAAGCAGGCTTCCCCCGGCCCGTTCCTCAAGATTCCCTAAGCGGAAGGCGAAGGGAATTAGCATAAGTCCGGCAACGAACTGCGTGGCGTTGAACGCAATGTAAGTGAGCGCTTTTGAACGCGTCCACTCCTTGTCGTTCACTATCTGGGAGAAGAAGGCTTTGTCGCTGAATACCCATTCCGGGGCGTAGCGGCTGACGCTGGCGTAGATTCCTATGAGGACGACAAAAAGCCAAAGCAGCCAGCCAGTCTGCCCGGGGAAAGGCTCCCAGGGCTCCTTCACGAATATCTCATGATAAGCCAGTCCTGACAAAACGGCCAGCATAACAAAGACATGCATGGGATGGGTGCTGCCTCCAGTTATGAGCAGAGGAATGGCCATGAGCCAGGGAGACGTGAAAAGCAAGAACTCTAAAGCCAGCTTGGGACGCAGTAAAGCCAGCACGAATCCCGTAAATATAAGCAGAACAAGAAGCGGCCAGATAAAATTGTTGCCTGGTGCGAAACGGCTGTACAGAGCTGCATCCCACCCGAGAAAGAGCGAGCCAAGCAGAGCGAAAGCGACTTTATACACCAGAGTAACCATAATAAAAGAATTATACCATATTAGCGTCCTTCTATCCTCGCTTCCAATTTGCCGAGGATCTTCCTCAGGCGGCGCATTATGGTCGTGGCGTGCACGCCTCTTTTTTCCGCCAATTCATCCAAGGTGCGGTTCTTGAAATAATAATCCTCCAGTAGTCTTTTCTCGTCACCTTTAAGTTCCGCCCTAGCCTTGCCCAAAAGCGCATATGTTTCCTCTTCCTCCGCCAGATACGAAGCGGAAGGCGCCAATATGTGCTCATCGTAAATGAGCATAGTGTTCCTCCTTTTGGCCTTGTGGATATAAGTGCTCACGATGTTGGAAAACCGCCTCATGACAAGCTCGCTCAATGGTCTCTCCCCCTTGAAGCGCTTCAGATCTTTCCTAAGAAGGCTGAAAGCAAGATCCGAGTAAAAGTCCTCGAAGTGTTTGTGGCAGCGGTAGCGCTTCGCCAGAGTATAGCAGGGGCTGCGGAATTCCGCCAAAAATCTCCGCCAGGTCTGTTCGTCCCCGGAAGCAAGTTTCTTCGCCGTCAGCAGTTCTTCGTTCATGGCACATGAATCCACATTGCGCCATAAACAGGAGACATTTTATTTTCTTTGCAAGCAAGATTCAAGCTTTTTTGATTTTTCGCCTTTTTTTGATGGCGCTTGTCTCCTAAAAAAAGCCTGGAAGCTTTTGCTATAATAAAAAGGTTAAACAAGAAACCTTATAAAGAGGGAGAAAATTATGGATATTTCCTTCGTCATTCCCGTCTTCAACGAAGAGGGCGACCTTAGGCAGCTTCACTCCGAAATCACGGAAGTGATGGAAAAGACCGGCCTGAGTTACGAGATCTTTTTCATCAACGACGGCAGCAAGGACACCAGCTGGGAAATAATCAAAGACCTGGCTGATTCCGACGGCAGAGTCCACGGCGTATGTTTCAGGCGCAATTTCGGCAAGTCGGAAGCTCTTGCCGCCGGCTTCAA
>JAFYIM010000179.1 GCA_017538635.1 bacterium | reverse complement strand
GTCACTACTTTGACGGTCGTGGAAGCTCAACCGGAAATGCTTTTGAACGTCAAAGCGCTCAACGATAAAGAAGTCACCTTAGACGTACTGCTTTCCGGCAACGGCGCAGTCCAGGCCCGCACTCCCAAGATCCAGTCCGGCTGGTTCGACGAAGGCGAGATCAAGCTTTCCTTCGAAGCCGACAACTGCTACCGCGAGACCTTCGAAATCAAGGACGAATTCGGCCAGACCAACACGTACCAATATGTCTTCGACTTCAGGAAGGAAGTGCCCGCGTTCCTTCCCAAGATCAGCAGCAACGCCTCAGGCGAGATCGATTTCGGCAAGACTCTCAAACTGACTTCCGCCGTCGAAACGGACTATACAGGCGAACTGAAGTACTACTGGAAAGAATGGAACGGCAATCCGACTAAGAACGCCCTCCTTACTCCTAATGAAAAGGACACGGACACGACGCAGCTGCTTCCCGGCGTCTATTATTTCTCGCTCTATGTTTCCGACGGCAAGTACCTCAGCCTGCCCGCCACCATAAGAGTGAAGGTCTCCGGTTACAAAGGCTTGCTCTATTCCGCCAACGGGCCGGTTGCCTTCTTCCTCAACGATGCCCAGATCGCTTCCGACAAAATCTCTTGCGTGAGCGAGCCCAACGGTACGTTTGCCTCCGACTCTACTTCCGTCACATACCAGCGTCTCGATTCCAAAACCGCGCATCTCACTCTCTCACAAGATTACGGATATTTTGTGAAGCCTGTTCGCATTATAGGCGCGAACTGGACTCTCATATCCGGCACGGTCGTCACCAACTTCCCCTGGGGCGAAGGACCTATGGAGGGCGTAATAGTCACGGCTATCAACAAAGCTATGTACGTCAGCACGACTACTGATGCCAATGGCGCTTTTGCCATCTTCATGCCGGAGAACGCAGGCCCCACCACCCTTACCTTCGCCAAACAGAACTGCGCCTTCGAGCCCGTTATTGTTACCGAAACTTCCACCCTGAAAGTCGTGCCTGAAAAGAGCACTGGCAACAGCAACTCCTACCTCTACCTGACCGTCATCGACAAGGAGTCCTCCTTCTTCCTCGAGGGCGTCACTGTAAACTGTTTCGGCATAACCGGCCACACCAACTCTAAGGGCGTCACCTCGAACATCAGCGCCCCCAAAGGCGAGAACTCCGTCATCATCTCTATGGACGGCTACGATACTGTCGCTACCAATTTCGCTTTCGCGGGCACTTCCACCATGCGCAAAGTAGCCCTCAGCAGAACTCAGGGCAGGAGAGCCGACAGCCTTGACGTCATCGTCAGGGACACCGATGCCAAGCTAGTCCAAGCGGACCAATTCCGCCTCGTCTCTTCCACGACTTCCAGCATCATCGTCAACTATGCTAACGAAGTCTCCCCGCTGCTCTCCATCCCGACGAAAGCCGGACAGAAGGTCATTATCCGCGCTCAGAAAGAAGGCTATGACAATTTCTCCGAGACCTTAGTCCTCGACAACTACATCTCAAGAGACATTGTCTTCATCCCCGAGCCGATGTCCTTAACAATCGCAGCCATTCTCTTAGCCCTAGCCATCCGTAATAGAAAACAGCTATGATGCTCTTCTTTGACTTCTGGGAAAAAGGCGGCTTTTTCGTCTATCCCTTACTCTTCTGCGCCCTGGTCTCCATCTGGGTCTTCGTCCAGCGCTACTTCCATTTCTGGCGCGCTACTATAGACACCAGGGAGTTCACCTCGGGCATAAGGAACCTCGTCAAGACCAACCGCATCGCCGAGGCCGTCTCCCTTTGCGCTACGACTCCCGGTCCGGTAGCCGCTATCCTTCATTCCGCCCTGCTCTGCTACGGCGAATCCAGAGCCCAGATCCTGGAAGCCTTGGACCGCACCGCTCAGATCGAAATCAACCGCCTTGACCACAACCTCTCGGTCCTTGCCTCCCTGGCAAGAATAACCCCGCTTATCGGCCTTCTAGGCACGATAGCGGGCGTTATGAACCTTTTCTACACCATCCAGATCGAATCTCCCTTCGTCCAGCAGGCCTCCCTTGCGAAAGGCCTCTGGCAAGCTC
>JAFYIM010000012.1 GCA_017538635.1 bacterium | reverse complement strand
GCCAAAGCCTCTCCACAGAACTATTCCGATGATTCCCAGAACGCTTATGATGGCGATGGAAAGCATGGCGATCATCAAGCCGATCCAGAACCTTTCAACAAAACGTCTCCAAGACAGCATCAGTATTTCCTCCTTAAGCGGATGAGGATAAGATGCGCTCCGAAATTAAAGAAGGCGATGACCACCATCAAAATAAGCGCGGCTGTCATCAAAGCGACGTCGTACATCTTGATAGAAAGCATTTCTCCGTACTTGTCTGCGATAAGAGCAGGAAGCGTATAGACCGCCTTGAACAAACTTGGCTTCGGTTCGGGAATGCTGCCCGCCACCATCATGACCGCCATGGTCTCGCCGAAGGCTCGGGAAACGCCCAGCATGATGGCGGCGATGATGCCCGGCAGAGCGAGCTTCAAGACCACGTGATAGGTGGCTTCCCACCTGGTGGCGCCCAGGGCCAGCAAGGCTTCCCTGGCTTCCTGGGGAATGGCCGCCAGAACGTCCCTCACGATCGACAAAATGACCGGAATGACCATGATGGCCAGAACCAAAGCAGCCGTCAGCAAGCAGCGGCCGGTGGTGTTGATTCCAAGGGCGCCGCCCAACGCTTTCACCATCGGGATGAAAGCTATGACGCCGCAGGCGCCGTAAATAACGGAAGGCACGGCCGCCAGAACGTCGATAACAGGAAGCGCCATCGCTTTCAGCTTCTTAGGGGCGAACTCATTCAGAAAGACCGCGGCCAGAACCGAGACCGGCACCGCCAGGACCATCGTAAGAAAAGTCACCGCGATGGTTCCGATGATGAAGGGCCACAGTCCGAATTTTCCCTCGGAGGGAAGCCACTCGGAAGAGGTCAAGACCTGCCAGAAATTCCCGCCCGTAAGCAAAGGCCAGGACTTGGCGGTCAGCACGACGAAGAAAAGCACAAGCATGCCTACTGCGATCAGGACAGGCACTTTCAGAAGCCAGCCCGTGATGCAGTCTTCGCGCACGCGGTATTTAAGAGATGAGTCGCCCAGCATAAAAACAAATTTTACTTCTTAAGACTATTGATGGCTTTTTCCAGATTCTCCTTATTGGGAGACATGTAACCGACGGCGTCGTTGAATTTCTGGCCTTCGGTCATGGTCCAGAGCAGGAACTCTTTGGCAGCCGGCTTCAGTTCGCCTTTCGTCACGAAATAAAGATCCCTGGCGGGAGGAGCGGGATAAACGCCCTTCTGGATAGAAGCGATCAGGAACTCTTTGGTGGTGATCTCTTCGTCCTTATCGACCACGCCGTTCTCATTGACGTCCACGGGAACCGTGACGACGCCTTTCACCGGACGACCGGTCTCGGGATCGTAACCGTAGTTCAGGTTGCAGTAACCGATGCCTCTAACATCGCCTCTGACGGCCTCGGGAACGCCCGGGTCGCTGGGGATGCCGTTGCCCTTTAAGTTTTCCTGCTTCTTGCCAAGGAAAGCCGCGAACGTTTCAGCCGCGCCGCAAGCGTCGCTTCTGGTGTAAACATTGAGAGCGCCCTCTCCGCCGAAGATCTCGGCAGTCGGATTCTCTTCCAGCCAGATCTTCTGGAATTCGGACTTCTTCAGGCCGCGCTTCAAAAGCGTCTCCGCGAAGGGAGCCTTCTCGTTGATGACGACCACGACCGTGTCTTTGGCCACCGGATAAGGCACCGCGCCTTTTTCCAATTCTTCCGGATAAACGGCCCTTGACACCATGGCGATATCGACCAGGTCAGAGAGAACGTCGGTCATGCCTTTGCCGGCGCCGCCGCCG
>JAFYIM010000178.1 GCA_017538635.1 bacterium | reverse complement strand
CAACTTCCTAGTCCGCATGGTAAGGATCTTCTGCATCCCTTCGCTGCACGTATCTTTGGTTTACCGCTACGGCCACTTCGTGCGCCGCTTCTGGCCGCCCTTTAACTGGCTCTTCCTGATCCCTTATGCGGTCCTCACCATGATCATGAGGATCCTCTACAACTGTTCCTTGCCCAGCAAGGCCACCATAGGCCCTGGGATCATCCTTTTGCACACGGGCGCTATCTACATCCACCCTGCGACCAAAATAGGCTCTAACTGCGTCATAGGCGCTCAGGTGGTCATCGGACAATCGAAGATGGACGACATCCGGGTTCCCGTCATAGGCAACAACGTCTTCATCGGAGCGGGCGCCAAGATAATCGGCCCCATAACCGTCGGCGACAACACCATAATTGGCGCCAACGCCGTTGTGCTTAAAGACACTCCGAAATACTCGACCATGGTGGGCGTTCCCGCCAAAGCTGTCAAGATCGCCAAGAATCCCAATCGCCGCCGCAACAACCGCTTCCGCCCGCGTTACGTCTCAAGCGGCAAGCTTGAAAAGGACAACCGCGGCAAAGCCATCACCAACGAATAAAAATTGAAAAAGGTCCTGGAAATAACGACTGTCGGGATAACCGCCAGAGCCTTCCTCATTCCCCTTTTCGAGGAACTGAAAGAGCTTGGCTGCGACGTGACCTACGCCGCGACGCCGGACTTCGACGCCGAGGAGACGGTGAAGGCCGCTAACGTCCCTTTTTTCCCAGTCTATATCAGCCGCACTATTTCGCCTAAGGACCTTGTCTCTTTCTGGAAGCTCTACCGCTTCATCAGATCTGAAAAATTCGACATCGTCCACACCCACACGGCCAAGGCGGGCTTCGTAGGAAGGATGGCCGCATCTATGGCCGGCGTGCCAACTATCATCCACACCGCTCACGGCCTTACGGTGCACCCGGGCCTTTCAAAATTCAAGAAGAAGCTCTACCTCTTTTTGGAACGCTTCGCCGCCAAGCGCACGAAAAAATTCATCTGCGTCACGAAGCTGGTGGAAGACTCTCTCGTTGAGCAAGGCATAACGGTCAGGGAAAAGTGCACGATCATACCGAATTTCGCCGGACCTTCTTACGATCCTGAAAAGGTCGATCCAGCAAGGAAAGCGAAACTGAAGAAACGCCTTGATCTTCTGCCCGGCGCTTTCCTTCTGACCTGCGCCGCCAGGCTAGTTGACGACAAGGGACTTCCGGAAACTATCTCCGTTCTCCACGACCTGCCCAAGAACGTTTTCCTCGCCATCGCCGGCGACGGCCCCAACAGAGAAAAATTCACAAAGTTGGCTTCCATTCTGCAAGTCGAGGACCGCGTCCGCTTCTTAGGCTGGGTTGACACCTTCGACATGCCGGCTCTTCTCTCCCTCTCCGACGTCTTCGTCTCCGCCACCAAAAGGGAAGGCTTCGGCGTCGGCATAATAGAAGCCCAGGCTATGGGCCTTCCCGTCATCACATCGAAGATAAGGCCCATAACCGACCTCCTCTCCCCCGACAGCGCGCTCTTCATCGATCCCTCCAGCAAGGAGACCACCAGAGCCGGCATTTTGGACTGCGTCAAAGAACTCTTTGGCGATGAGCAAAAAAGAAGGGCGCTCTCAGAAAAGGCTATTGAGAACGCCCGAAAATATTCCCTTCAGAATTACCGCGAAAATATCCGCGCTTTCATCCGAAGCGAACTGCTTTGATTTTTATTTGATGATTATCGCCGGACGGAAGCCGGTGTCAGCTAATTGGTTGCCGGGACTCGTACCGATGCGTTTGGCGGCGCGGCAGTCGCTGGCAGGGCTGTTGTAAGCTCCGCCGCGGTAAACGCGAAATCCCGAATAACTGGTGGAAGGGCCCACCGGGTCAAGAATATAACTGCTGATGTCGTTCACAAAATAATCCAGGCACCATTCCTTCACGTTGCCGTGCATGTCGTACAGGCCGACGGGATTGGGATCGAGCGTTCCGACTTCCTGCGGGCCGGAAGGAGCATTGTCTGAGTAGCAGCCAAGATCGTTAAGAGCCGGGTCGGTAAGTGTGCCGGTGATCATACTGCCGTCGTTCCATTTGCCGCTGCCCCAGTGATCTCCGTTCCCTTTGTCTCTGCAGGCCATTTCCCACTGAGCCTCCGTGGGAAGATCGAAAAGGAACTGCCCGCCGAAGAAAGTCCTGAAAACGCCGAAAAAACTGTTGGCATCTACCCTGTAGTCGGTATAGGTCGGCCAGGTTGATCCGGCATTTTGGCCTCTTAGATCACTGTAACCCGTTCTTTCGACCGGCAAAAGAGCGCCGTGGTAGAAAGAGGGGTTGGAGCCAAATATAGTTGTGTATTGCGCCTGCGTCATCTCGAAAATGCCGATGTAAAATGGCTTGGTTATCGCCACCGCATGCTCAGTCTCGTTTGCAGACTCATGACCTGGTTCGTTAGCGTCCGAACCCATTATGAAATTGCCGGAATTTATACGCTTGAACCAAAGTTTACTCGACTTGCAGTCCGCTCCCTGGGAAACCGTGGGCGGCGTCGAGGTAAAACCGACCGTGTGCCCAGTCAGATCAAAAATAAGATATCCCGCGTTTCCCGTAACATCCTCGGCATAGATCGCTATTTTAACTTCGCTGGAATCGACAGTATGGCCTAGGTCGGCGGAACTGTCCCAAACCAGCTTCTTTTGGCCGTCGCCCAAAACCAGCCCGTATTGTCCGTCTCCTTTAAGCGTACCCAAAACGAAAGGCTCGCCATTTCCAATCCTGCCGTAGAAACTGACACTGAAGACAGGCGAAGCATTACCGTTTTGGGAGCT
>JAFYIM010000177.1 GCA_017538635.1 bacterium | reverse complement strand
GTGTTTTTTATGATGGGCAGGACTTTGATGCCGATGTTTTTTTGACTAAGTTTATTTTGTCTGCCAAGAGGTCTATTCTTCTGATCGATAATTATGTGGACATTACGACTCTTGAAATGCTGGCTAAAAAGGGGAAGGGAGTAAGTTTAAAGATAGTTACATCCAAACGCGGAAACGAACTGGCAGCAAGCGACATTGATAAGTTCAATGAGCAGTATGGAAATTTAGTTGTTTCTTTCAGCTCTAAATTTCACGATCGTTTTCTAATCATCGACGATAAGGAACTATTCCTTATTGGCGCTTCAATAAAAGACCTTGGTAAAAAGTGTTTTGCCTTCACAAAATTGGACTCTGGCGAGATTGCAAGCCTGAAATCCAGAATTTAAGAAATACTAGCCAAGTTTTATGGCTAGGCTTTGCGTTTGAACAAGCGTTTGCTCGATTATTCGTACATGTGCTCTACGGTGTTGGCGTAGTATTCGACGATCTCGGGTTTCACTACGTTGATGGTGTCGCCTTTCCTTTTTAGGATGTTGCGCAGCCTCCAGGGCATGGCAAGGTGCGGCTTGGCCAGTTTCCAGATGTAGCCTGGATTGGCGTTCTGATCGACGCCGGGGATCATCTTGTAGCCGTTTTTATAGGCGATGTTCTTGTCCCTTTCCATTCTTTCGTAGAGTTCGGAGAGAGTGAGGGACTTGTCGTTGCCGAGGGCGTGGCAGACCAGGGAAACGGGAGTTAGGACGGTCTCCTTTATCATGGCGTTCCTGACTTTTTCACCCAGTTCGTCAAGGTGGCGGAGATCCTCCATGGTTATGTAGATCGGTTCGCCGAAGGAGAAGAGCACTTTTCCTCTGGCTTGCAAAAGCGCGTGAAGTTTGAAGGAGCTGAGGTCTTTGGCGCGGTAGCGCTTCGACATGCCTTCTTTTTCTTTGATCTTCAAAAGCTGCGGGAAGACTTCGTCCTCCGTGACGCGTTCGTAGGTAATGCCCATGGGAAGGATGGCCATTTTGCCGTCTTCGTTGATGGCTCTTTTGGCCATGCCGAAGATGCCGTGGGCCAGTTTTCCGACTTTGCCGTTGTAGGAGCGCCCGGCCTCGGGGTATATGAGGACCGTTTCGGATTTGCCGAAGATCTCTTCAGTCAGGTAATCGTAGAAAGTCTTGAGATAGATGATGTTTTCTTTCTTTCTGAGGTTCTCTTCCTTTATGCGTTCACGGTCAAGGCAGATGCCTTTGACCTTCGGCAGCATTTTCTTGAAGTAGCCGTGGAAAAGGTTTTTTCCGGCGACAGTGCAGGGGTAGTAGCCGATGGCTTCCAAAAGGACGCAGTCGATGAGCAGATAGTCGAGGTGGCTCTTGTGAGTGGCGCTGATGATTACGGGGACGCTCCTTGGGATCGTCTTGAAATTTTCTATGCCGCGCAGCATTATGTGCTTGATGCCGGTCTTAGCGATAGTCAGGATCACCCGCCTGATGTAATAAGAGTATTTCTTATCGTAATGGTGGCGGATCTCGTCTCTGAATTTGGCTTCCAGCTCTTCTCTGGAAAGATTTGATGTATCCACTTTTTAATTATTTATGTTGATTATTCTATATTCTACCAAAATGCCCCTTCGGATTGTTAGGGAAATTTTCTATCGGCGTGAAAGTTGGAGCGATTTAAGGTATAATATGAATATAAGTTATGTCTTTTGTACATTTACATACCAGATCGGAATTTTCCCTCTTGGGCAGCGCTTTGCGCATCAAAGATATGGTAAGAGCGGCTGCGGATCAGAAGATGCCGGCTCTGGCTCTGACAGACCGTATGAACATGTCAGGCGCCGTCAGGTTCTATGATTCCTGCATGGAAGCCGGCGTGTTGCCTGTTTTGGGCGTTGAGGCGGAAATTGAGCCTTTTTGCGAAAAGGCAGTTGGCGGTGAGGAGCTTGATGCTCCTGAAGTGAAAAGCTTCGCTGTCGTCATCCTGGCCAAGAACAACGAGGGCTACAGAAAGCTCTGCGTCCTCTTGAGCGACGCTTACGCGGCGGCGGGGGACGGAAGCGCGCCAATTGTCAGCAAAGAGCAGCTCAAAGACGCGGGAGGAGACCTCGTTTTCCTGACCGGCGGAAAGGACGGGGAGATTTACAGCTTGCTTTTGAAAGGCGCCGTCCTTGAAGCGACGGAAGTCTTGGGGGAATATGTGAGGATCTTCGGAAAAGGAAACGTTTACCTGGAATTGCAGGATCACGGGCTGAATGGGGAAGCGGAATTAATTAAAAGCGCAACGGACTTAGCCAAGACTTTGGGGATCCCTGTCGTTGCGACGAATGAATGCAAATATTTGAAAAAAGAGGACGCCGGTATCCTGGGGCTCCTTGAAGCGATAGATCAGGGAAGGACGGTGGACGACCCCAGGGAACTGACGCCCAAGAACAACCAGTATTATTTCCGCTCCGCTGAAGAGATGCGCACGCTTTTCCAGAATTATCCGGAAGCCTGCGACAATACCCTTTCTATTGCCGATATCTGTCATGTGGAACTGAATCCCGAGAGAAGAACGGAACTTCCGAGGTTTCCTCTTCCTGGAGGAGGATCAGCCGACGAAGTTTTGGAAAAGGAGGCTTACGCCGGGCTCTTGAAACTCTATCCTTTCATCCTTGACAGAAGCGACGCGGAAAGGTCTATGAAGGTCAGGGGCCGCTTCGATTATGAACTCGACATCATCAAGAGGCTGGGCTTCTCAGATTACTTCCTTATCGTTGCCGATTACGTGCGCTTTGCGAAATCAAATGGCATACCGGTAGGCCCCGGCAGGGGCTCGGCGGTCGGCAGCCTGGTATCCTATTCGCTAGGCATAACGGAGATCGATCCTTTGGAATACGATCTCTATTTCGAACGCTTCCTTAACCCCAGCCGCCGCAAGATGCCGGATATCGACATGGATTTCTGCGAAAGGAGAAGGGGAGAAGTCATCGACTATATCAGATCCCGTTTCGGATCTGACCGCGTAGCCCAGGTAGCGACATTTTCAACGTTGCGAGCCAGGGCGGCTTTGCAGGACTGTGCGCGCGTTCTTAAAACGCCAGCTGGTACTGTTGAGAAGCTCGGCGTCGCCCTTGACCGCTTCGCCAAAGACAGCGGCTTGAAGTTCGGCCTCATTCGGGAAGCGAGGATGAAGTGCGAGGAAGTCAGGCGCATGCTTAGGGAAGGGGACAATTCGCTTCTGGCTCTACTTTACGCCGCCGAAAAGATCGAGGATCTTCCCAGGAACGTTTCTTTGCACGCCGCCGCGGTCGTGATAGCGCCGGAGCCTTTGAAGAACAGGATCCCGCTTTTCGGAAGCGAGAATGACACGAGGACGCAGTGCGACATGTACGCCGTGGAGCGCATGGGCCTTCTGAAGATGGACGTCCTTGGCTTGAGGACGCTGACCATTATGGAGGATATGAAGGCGCTTTGCAAGGAGTCGGGAGTTAAGATCACTTGGAACGAGATTCCCTTAGACGACAGAGAGGCTCTCGAACTCATCGGCCGGGGCGACACGATCGGCATTTTCCAACTTGAAAGCGAAGGCATGAAGCGCGTTTTGAGAAGGCTGAAGCCGAGGTCCTTTAAGGACATCATTGCGGTCTTGGCGCTCTACCGCCCCGGTCCGATGCAGTACATCGATTCTTTCATCGCCCGCCACAACGGCGAGGAAGAAGTTGCCTACACCCATCCCAAGCTGCAAAAAGTCCTTAAAGAGACTTACGGCATCATGCTCTACCAGGAGCAGGTCATGCAGGCGCTGCATTTGATCTTAGGCTACACCATGGCGAACGCCGACATTTTCCGGCAGATCATGTCGAAGAAGAAGGTCGCTCAGATGGAGAAGGAGCGGGAGAAATTCATGCAGGCGGCCCAGAACAAAAAGATCGATCCTTTCGTAGCAGAGAAACTCTACGGCGACATCGCCAGTTTCGCGGGCTACGGCTTCAACAAATCGCACGCCGCGGCCTACGCTTTGATAGCCTACAGGATGGCTTACATGAAAGCCCACTTCCCGGCGCACTTCTGCGCCGCGCTTCTGAACGCGCACCTAGGAGACCATGAATTCATTTCCAGAACGATAAGGGAGATGGGCTCCATGGGCTTTAGGTTCGCCCCGCCCGACGTGAACGCTTCCTCCGTTTACAACAGCGCAAAAAACGATGCTGGCGAATGGATCATGTCCTTCGGCCTGGTCGGGATCAGGAACGTCGGCGAAAAGCTGGCGGAGGCAATCGTAAAAGAAAGGGTGCAGGGAAAATTCACTTCGCTTGACAATTTCTGCCTGCGCATCGAAAGGCGCCTCTTGCAGCCCGCCGCCGTCGAGAACATGATCAAAGCCGGCTGTTTCGACTTTACGAACGTTTCCCGTTCGGAACTGACGCTGCTGGCGAACGATCTTTTGTCGAGTTGGGAATCCAAGAACGAGAGTTCTCTCCAGCGTTCCTTCTTCTCCGTTAAGCAGGAGAAGAGCAAAGAGGATGAATGGACTTCCGAAGAGAAACTGCGCTATGAAAAGGAAGTCCTGGGCGTTTACGTGTCCGATCATCCCCTCAACGCCTGGGGAGAGCTTTTCAAAGGGAAAGTTACTCTGAGTTCAGACCAGCTGAAAGAAACGGCAGAGAGGGAGCCGGGAAAGATCGTCGTCATGGGCGGCGTGGTTAACAGCGTAAGGAAGCGCATCAACCGCAAAGGCGGAATATATCTTGTCCTGGGCATGGAGGATCTCGGCGGACAATTTGAGGTAATGGTCTGGGACACCCTGGCGGAAGAGATGTCAAAAAAGGCGAAAGCGAACGAAGTCTGGTTCCTTAAAGGGTGCGTCAAACCCGCGAGAGACTTGAGGCCGCCTTCCGTCTGGGCCTCGGCTTTCAAGCGTTTTGCGCCCGACGGAACTTTATTGGATCAAAGCAATGCCTGAAATAAAAAAATACAAGTGCGCTCTTTGCAAAAAAGAGTACGTGCGGTCAAATGACAAAGTGAAAGACTATTTTCCTTTCTGCTCCGAACGCTGCCGCCTTATGGACCTTGGCAGCTGGCTGAAAGAGGAATACGTTACCAGCCGTCCTCTGAAAGAGGAGGAGCTAGTTGAGCTGGCGAACGCCGAGGGCGAAGAGCAAGGGGAATGAGCGAAGCGCTG
>JAFYIM010000176.1 GCA_017538635.1 bacterium | reverse complement strand
GTCATGGAAAACGACCCGGATATGAAAGCCATCCTTGAAGACAAATAAGTGAACGCTATCCCCGAATCCTGGAAAAGCTTTGTCGAGGAAGGATCCCTTGCTCCGATAAACGCTTTCCTAATGGGGGAGAGGGCGCGGCACGTTGTTTTTCCCAAAGAAGAGCACACGTACCGCGCCCTTTCTTTTTTCCCGCCTGAAGAAACCAAAGTCGTGATCCTAGGCCAGGACCCCTACCATGAGCCAGGCCAGGCCGAAGGACTCGCTTTTTCCGTTCCCGACGATATCAAAACACCGCCATCTCTCAGGAACATCAAAAAAGAACTGGAACTGGAATTCGGGAAAACCTTGAACGGCAATTCCCTCATCCCTTGGGCCAAGCAGGGCGTGCTGCTGCTCAACGCAAGCCTTACCGTCAGAGAAGGCGAGGCTGCCAGTCATTCAACGATAGGCTGGCAAAACATAACTTTCCCGCTTCTCAAAAAAATAAGCCATCAAGGCCAAATCGTCTTCTTTCTCTGGGGCAATCACGCCAGAAAACTAGCCCCGGAACTCGAAACAAAAGACAACCTAATTTTAGAGGCCGCGCACCCAAGCCCTCTCTCCGCCAGGAAATTCTTAGGCTGCGGTCACTTTAAGCTTGCCAACAACTTCCTCACCTCCATCGGCAAGCCGCCAATAGATTGGTTTAGGCGTTAAAGTTCGTATTGTTTGGCGAGTTCAGCGAATTTGGGAAGCGAATTCACGATAGTTTCGTAGGCTACGCAGTAGGCGATCCTGACGAAGCCCGGGCAGCCGAAGGCCGAGCCTGGGACGACCAGGATGTTGAACTTCTTGGCGGCCTGGGAAAAAGCGCTGTCGTCTTCTACGGGCGTTTTCATGAAGAGATAGAAAGCGCCTTCGGGCTTCACGCAGGAAAAGCCGAGTTTGGTAAGACCGTTGTAAAGCGTTTCGCGGTTCCTGTCGTAATAGGCGATGTCGGTCTTTTCCTCTAGGCATTCCGCGACGGCCAGCTGCATGAGGCTAGGGGAATTCACGAAGCCCAGGATACGGTTGGCGACGGTCATGGCGGAAAAGAGCTGTTCGAAGTCATCCACTTCGCTGGGAACAACGACGTAGCCTAAGCGCTCGCCGGGAATGGAAAGGGATTTGCTGTAAGAGTATCCGACAAGGGTGTTGCGGTAATATTTCGTAAGGTAGGGGACGGTCGCTCCGCCGTAAACGAGTTCGCGGTACGGTTCGTCGGAAATAAGGTAGATGGAAGTGGCGAATTCTTTCTGCTTGTCTTCCAAGATCGCGGAGAGGCGCTTGATGGTCTCCTCGCTGTAAACGACGCCGGTCGGGTTGTTCGGGGAGTTGATTATGACGGCTTTCGTCTGGGGGCGGATCAATTCCCTGAAAGCGGAAAGGTCGGGTTGGAAAGTTTCTGTGTTGGGCGGGACGACCACGAGCTCGCCGTCGAAGTTGGCGACGTAGTTTTTGTACTCGCCGAAGAAGGGTGCGAAGGTGATGACTTCGTCGCCGGGGTTGAGAAGGGCTTTAAGCGCGATGTTAAGTCCGCCGGCCGCGCCGACTGTCATGATGATGTTGGAAGCGCTAAAATCGGTGGCGAAACGCTTGTTGATGGAGAGGGCGATCTTTTCCCTGACAGTAGGGAAGCCGGCGTTCGGCATATAGCCGTGGACCTTCACAGGATCTTCTTCCTGGAGGATCTTGATGGCGGCCTTTTTGAGAGCCTCCGGAGCGGGGACGTTGGGGTTGCCCAAACTGAAGTCGTAAACGTTTTCCCTGCCGTATTCCTTGGCGAGTTTGAGGCCTTCCTCAAACATAGCCCTGATGACGGAATTGGCGGCAACCATTTTCTGCATGCGTCTTGATATCATTATTAACCTCTCTACTATTTGACTGGTATTATAGCATAAGCGCCCGTCAATGGATTAAAGGCAAAATATGAGAGAATTTAGTAGAATATTTAGAAACAAAATCTAAGGAGTATTAATATGAGTCGCAACATTATTTCCGAACTTAAGGAACGCGCGGCGAAGTTGCAGCGCACCATTATTCTGTCTGAATCCTGGGACCCCAGGATGGTAATAGCGGCCGACAAGACCGTAAAGGAAGGCTTCTGCAAAGTGGCCATGATCGGCAAGACTGACGAAGTCTATAAGCTGGCCAAGGAAAACGGCGCCAGCCTTGACGGCGTAATGCTCTACGATCCCGACAAAGTCGTCGAGGAAAACGGCTTTGTCGAGAAGTTCTACGAGATGCGCAAGGCCAAAGGTTTGACGATGGACCAGGCTGCCGAGATGATGAAGAACCATCTTTACATCGCCGCCATGATGACGAAAGAAAATCTTGCTTACGGCTATGTGGGCGGCGCTTTCAACTCCACCGCCAACATGCTCCGTTCCGCTCTGCACGTTCTGAAGACGAAGCCCGGCATCAAGACGCTGTCGAGCTACTTTCTGATGGTCGTGCCGAATTGCCCTTACGGCGCTGACGGCGCTTTCGTCTATTCCGACTGCGGCGTGGTGCCGAACCCGACCGCCGAGCAGCTGGCCGACATCGCCATCGCGGCTTCGGAATCCTGCCGCAACATACTGCAGGTGGAACCTTACGTCGCGATGCTCTCCTTCTCCACGAAGGGCAGCGCCAAAGACGCCATCGTTGACAAGGTCATCGAAGCGACCAACATCGTTAAAGAACGCGCACCGGAACTGAAAGTGGACGGTGAACTGCAGGCCGACGCCGCTTTGATCGAAGCCATCGGCGCCAAGAAAGCTCCGGGCAGCCCGGTCACCGGCAAAGCCAACGTGCTGATCTTCCCCGACCTGAACGCCGGCAACATCGCCTACAAGCTGACGGAAAGGCTCGCGAAAGCGGAAGCCTTCGGCCCGCTGCTTCAGGGCTGCGCCCGCTCCGTCAACGATCTCTCGCGCGGCTGCAAGCCCGAGGATATCGTGACGGTCGCGGCCATTACCGCCGTCACTGAATAATAAATGCGCCTTAGCTCCCTCATTCTAATTCTCGCTTTGGCTGTCGCCCTTGGAGGCTTTTTCCTGCGAAAAAGCCTCCGGGAGGCTGGCAAAGACGCGGGCGCTTCCGCTTATGCCGGAACGCTGACGATCCTTTCCCCGCACTGGGAAGGCGTCAGAAACGAAGTTGAGAGAGCTTTCAATGAGGACAGGGCGAAGAGGGGAGAGCTGCCGGTCAAATTCGACTGGCTCGACGTAGGCGGCACATCCGATATCATCCGTTACATCCGCTCGTCATTCCAGAACAAGCCATCCGGCATCGGCGTCGATCTTGTTTACGGGGGAGGCACGGATCCTTATCTGGCTTTGAAAAAAGACGGGCTTTTGGCGGCCTGCGCTTTGCCAAGTGAATTGCTCAGTACTATTGGGAAGGACTGCGCCGGAGTTCCCACTTACGATCCGGAAGGATACTGGTACGGCGTAGGCCTTTCCGGCTTCGGGATAATCTACAACAAGATATTGCTTAAGAAGCTTGGGATACCGGAGCCGAAGAGCTGGTCGGACCTTGCGAAGCCGGAGGCTTTTTCCTGGATCGCGTCCGCGGATCCGAGAAAGTCAGGTTCCGTCTTCATGATGTACGAGATCATCGTGCAGCGGTTCGGCTGGGATGAAGGCATGAAGATCGTCAGCGCCATGAGCGGGAACTGCC
>JAFYIM010000175.1 GCA_017538635.1 bacterium | reverse complement strand
TCCTCTTTTGAGGAGCGTTTTTTGCTATAAGCAAAGGGTTCCGAAAATATTGTAAAATATTCCGGTAATGTTTAAAGGAGCGGTTTTTATGAATATTCTTTTCTTCGCCTTGGCCCTGCTTTTTTCCGGAATGCTTTTCGCAAGTTCGGCCGATCCCGATTGGGCTGATCCCGAATACACCGCCGCGAACAAATCCGCACGTGAAAGAGAGCTTAGAAACTTCAGAAGTTTCGTTGATTTTACCTTTTTCGACGGGAACAGCGGGTTCAAAACAAACTCAAGTTCCGGTTCTGTGTCATGGCGCAACAGCCAGGACTTCAAGAGAGACCTTAAGATCGTGCGCAGGGAAATGCGCAATATCAAAACGATGGAGAAACTTCAGCAATACCTGCATCTGATCTCCTTAAGCGAAAAACTGGCCTATAACTACAACTTGAAGATCTGGGCTCCGGAAATCATCCTGCAGCTTCCCAAAGAAGATCGGGCGATGGCTTATTCCTATCTTAAAAGCGAAGGATGCGCCCCTGCCTTCTTATTCGAGCGGCTGCAGAAAGAAGATCCGGAAAACATGCTCCTCTGGCTGGAGGAAAGTTATAGAGTGAACAAAGATTGTTACTGCCTGAATTCAGAATCAAACAAGTTGGCATATTTTCAAAGCAAATGGCCGGAAAAGGAAAGAACAGCCGCCAAGGAATGTTTCCTGGCAGCTTTCGCGGACGGATTGGAAAACAGGCAGGCAAAAGCGAGAGAATTGTTCGACACAATTAAAAACGAACGCAGCCCTGAAGACAGGCGTTTAAAATATGAACTTTCCGCCCATCTCGGTTACGCCAACGATTCGGTAAAAAAGGATCTCCTCAAGGCCTTGGAAAAGGATAAAGAAATAAGTGAACTGGAAAAAGTCCTCCGCCATGTGCGTCGCAGCGGCAAAATCGAAAATGAAGCGGAACGCTATCTTCAATTGTGGAAACGCGTTCTCTTCAAGAGTGACCTTAATGAGGCGGTAAGAATTTGGCTGCATTTCCAGGCGTTTTATCTAAATCAGTTTAAGCTTAATGACAACATGAGATCTGAGCTTAAGCAGGAATTCAAACGTTTCATGAACGAGAAAGCGGAATTCAAAGAAGAAGATTTTTACGCGGCTCTTTTTAAGAAGGCTCAGGAATTTCGCCGCTTCCGCGCTCCGCAAAGCTATTTGCCGCTCTACTACTTCCAGACAGATTTCGCGCCTTTCTTCGGTTTTGACGAAGCGGATGCCCTTTTAAAATTCTTTGATCAAAACGAAAAGCGGAAAACATTTGCGGAAGATCTCTTCAAGGAGGCCCCCTCACCGAAAGACGTCGCCATTCCTGACGAAATAATCGGCATTCCCCACGAGCCGTACAAAGGGGAAACCGGCGCTTTCTGTTCCGCCCTGAGCCAAAACTACCTTTCCTTCTATGCCAATCAGGCAAACAAATATGATCGCCTGGATCTTTTGGAAAAGAAAGCTTTGGAAGACATTGAAGCCTATCCAGGCCTGCTTTCCCCAGTCATCAACCTTTGCTTGGCAAAATGCTGGCAAAAATCAAGAGAAGAGACCCCTTCCAAACTTAAGGCAGCCGTTTCTTTCTTTAAGGATCTTTCTAGAGAAATTCGGACCGACGGGGAAAACTATCCCAAAAGTTATCATCTGGAATATCCTGATCCGAATGAAAAAATACTTTCCTCTAATCCAGAGATTGTGAAGCCAATTCTGGACAATTATTATCCTAGGGAAGAACTTGTCACACATCCTTCGGCTATCGACAAATATTTCGCTATAACCGGCGAGGATCCTGCAAATAAAAAAGAGATCATAGAGCAAGCCTTCGAGCTTGGGCTTAAGGAAGAGCCGCAGAAACTGGCCCGTTACAATCAAAACATCTGGGAAAGACTGTGGGACGAGAGGTACAGGCCGCTCAGGGCGAAAGTCAGGGAAAAGATCATAAAAGAAGTCCCCTATTCCCCGGAAATCATAAACAGGCTGAAAGAAATATCCACTGAGGAATCTTACAAGGAAGCGCTGCAAAAAATACTTGATAGGACTGAAGAACCTGAGGCAAGAATGGAGCTTTCGGCAACGATAGCCCTGGAATGCTCGTTACCGAAGGATAGAGTGCTCTTCAAAAGCTGCCTAGAATACCTTTGCACCAACAATTTCTCCGACCAGGCCAAGATCAAGGAGCTGACACAATATTTTCTGGGACATTGTTACAGAAATTATGGGAATTACGAACCGTTCCAAAAAGAAGCAACGCCTGATGAAGCGGAATGGGAAAGCACCGCCCTGATCGTAGATGTGCTTGCCATCAATTCCGGCCTTGCCTCACAGCCTGATTTTGGAAAACTGGCAGAAGGATTGACATCCAATCTGAAAGACACCGTAAACGACAAGCTCGTCATAAAGCTGCTTAAAACTGCCGATATTCCGTACGATAAAGTGCTAGAAAGGCTGAAACAGGCCTACAAAAAGAACAACGATCCCAGATACAGAACTCTGGCTTTGAAAGAGGCTTTCACCTTAAAAAGCAAACTGGATTATTACGATGTCTCGCGATATCTGCCAGAAACTTGGGATGAGGAAACAAGCGTGGAACGGTTCCGCGAGGCCTGCTGGTACTTCTGCAGAGGCGATGATTATACCGCCGACGGCCTTTACTACCTGATCGAAATGTTCGGAAGGGATCGGAACATTCACCGCCCGGAGTGGGAGAAAGCCTACTTCAAAGCTATGAACTGCCTTGAAAGCAATACCAATTCCTTCAATTGGCCAGAAAAGGCCTTCAAGCTATGTTTTTCCATTGAGAAACTCTTCCCGAGCTGGGACGACTATTCTTACATAAACAGAGCCCAGGCAACTTTTCTTAAAAGACTTGCGGACTATTCCCTAAAGAATCATGAGTTCCGCCTTTTAGGCGATCTTTACGAGCAAAACATAAAGGATTTCGGCGATTCGCCCGCCCTTTACCAGTATATGGGAATGATATTCTTCAGCAACCCTGAAGACATTGTGCCGGCTGCCTACCATGATAAAAACTTCTATACCCAAAGGGATAAAAGCGATAAGGTATATGAAGCGAAAAGAAGCTATCTCAACTTCTGCGAATCAAGCACCAATGCCCCCTATTCCGAACTTCAAATCTTCTTCCTGAAAACCAACGAATGGCGGATCGTGACCGGGAAAGATGACGAAGGTTGTTTCATCCGGAATGAGCTGTACAGCATGGGAAATTATCTCTATCTAATAAAAAAGCACGCTAAAACCGAAGAATTCAGCAAGATCAAAAAGCCTTTCATCCTCAAAGCACTGGAAGCCGCAAAAAAATACGCCGCTATAAACCAGCAATTGGAATGCCACAATATTGTCGAGCGTTTCGCGAAACATATCGACGAGCCTGAACTCATAAGCGAACTAACGGAAACTTTCAAGACCTTGCCTGCCAACCGCGAAGCAGCCATGTTCGACCTTATCTATTTCCTCTCGGCTATGCCCAAGGAAACCTTGGAACAGGCAGGAATAGTTCCCAACTCCAAGACGCTCTCGCATTTGTTTGGCCTAAACGAAAACACCCTGACTTCCAAATTCTATCACTGTTCCTCTAATCTTCCCTGGACTACCTATTTGGGCATGTTGGAAGAGATAGAAGAACGGGCAAAATCGCGAGAAGACAATGATGAAGCCGCTTTGG
>JAFYIM010000174.1 GCA_017538635.1 bacterium | reverse complement strand
TCCAACATCGATATTTTCTGGCGCACGCTCTATCTTATGAAGGGCGGCTTCGACGTCATCTACACTTTCGAGTATCACCCCAATGTCTCCTGGCCGGTCTATCTTTGCCAAAAAGGCCGCAGGATGATCAATGACTGGTGCGATCTTTATGCCGGCGCCGCCAACGTGTTCAAAGGAAAAGAGTGGATGCACCGCTGGGATGCCAAAAGGGAAGCCAGGATTCGCCACAAAGCGGACCTTGTGACCGTCATCAGCGATTTTTTGGGCGACAAGGCCAAGGAGATCGGCGTGCCCCCGGAGAAAGTCGTCCTGATAAGGGAAGGCGTTGACACGAACTACATGCAGCCTTTTGACAAAACGGAAAGTCGGACGCGCCTGGGGCTTCCCCTGGACGCCAAACTGATAGTCACCCTGCAGGACGGCGCGGCTTTTCCGCCGCTAATTGAAAGCCTGAAGGTCCTGCGCGAAAAAGATCCCAAGGTCGCTTTGCTTTTCGTTGGCAGAATGCGCGAAGACCAGAAGAAACTGGTTTCTGAAAAAGGCCTTTCCGACGCGGTCGTGACGACCGGTTTTTGCAGCGACGAGGACCTTCCCAAAAACCTCTGCGCCGGCGACGTCGCCGCGCTGCCGATGGTTGACAGCCTTGCCAACCGCTCCCGTTTCCCACACAAGATCGGGGACTACATCGCCTGCGGGCTGCCGTTAGCGGTCACCGATATCGGAGAATATCCCCTGATGCTCAAAGAAGAGGATCTGGCGGCCGTCGCAAGCCCGGGAGAAGCTTTCACAGACGCTTTGGGAGAGCTTTTAAGTAATGCTGAAAGAAGGGAGGACCTTTCCAAAAGAGCGAGGGAATGGGTGGTTGAGAATCTTGATTGGCAGGTATTGAAAAAGAGTATTGTTCAATGTGTGGAGGGGAATTGATGTCTTTGGTGCGTAGAATATCTTTTTACCTTTTGTGCGCTCTGGGTTTCTGCGCTTCTTCCATGTACGTCTGGTCGTATCTTTCCCAGTCGCAGAATTCCTTAAGGACGGTGGTCTTCGGCCTCTATCTCATCATCATCATGCTGGCGATGATCAGCTGGAAGACGGCGGTCATGACTTTTATTTTCTGCCTTCCGCTTTTCAACACTTTGCCGACGATTTTGGGGGTAGAGAAGCTCTGGCCGCCTTTCAATTTTAATCTTCTCTTCCTCTCCGGGCTCACCACGGCTTTCTTAATTTACGTTGTGACGGGCCTGCCTTTGAATCCCAAGAGCCGCCACCACAGGGGGCTTGCCGCAACGCCGTACGATCTTCTCTGGTTCGTTTTCACGGTTCTGATCATTTTGGGAATGATCATTGGCGCCTGCCGCTATGAGAACGTCTTCTCCTTAGGCTTCTACAGGGAGCTGCCAGGAAAGCTTTTGGGCATTCCTTTCGCTTCCCAGACCGAGAACGTGCTCTGCTACACCAAGGCCATGCAGTTTATTTCCATGATGCTGGCTTTCTATTTTGTCGCATCCGTACTAAAGGATCAAAAGGACGTCTATCTTGTACTGAGGCTTCTCATCGGCGCAGCCGTTATCGTCTGCATCTACGGCGTTTGGCAGAATAAATCTAAGCTTTTTTTGGTCGGTATTCAGGAATTTTTCGGACGTATCAACGCGACCTTCAACGGTCCTGACTCCGCCGCCACCTATTACCTCGTGATGGGCATATTGGCGTTTTCCGGCTTCTGGTTCGCGAAGAAGATCGTGCATTATCTGACGCTCATTTTCCTTTTCGCGCTTTCCTTCGTCTGTCTTTACCTTACCGAGACCAGAACGGCGGTCTATGCTTTCGGCTTGGCGCTTTTCGTAATGTTCATAATCGTCGTGTCGCGCAGCAGGAAGCTCTTGAAGCCGGTGCCGTATGTTCTGGCGCTTATGGGTTTGCTCTTGTTTTTCGCCCCGGCCAACGATATGACGCTTCCCGGGAGCTGCACTCTGAAAGCCTTGAAGAGTCAGCGTCTCGTCCAGGGCCTTGACAAAATGAAGATAG